>CAMQXE010000040.1 GCA_947038745.1 uncultured Propionibacteriaceae bacterium
AAAAGCTCTACTGGTCGGATGCGATCTACGGCATGTTCGGCTTCAAGATCGGCGGCGTAGCGCCGGATCGCTTCAGCGTCGGTGACGTCTAACGCAACGCTACGTGCCCAGCCGCCAGCGTCGCAGATGGATTGTGTGACGTTATCAGCGAGTTCTTTTTCTTGGCGGTAGCACACGTCGATGGCGAAGTCGCTGGAAAGTGCGCGCGCGATGGCGGCTCCAATTCCACGAGCCGCGCCGGTGACGATAGCTTTAGGCGGCTGCATTAGAGCTGGTGTAGGTGCTCGGTGATGGTGACCAGTGGTTGGGTTTTCCAAGGCCAAGTCTCGATGAATAGTTCCGCCTGATGGCGTTTGCGCAAAAGCCGGGAGATCTGGATCAGATCGAGAGAGTCCAAGCCAAGATCAGCAACAGGCAGCGCTTTCTCGGTTACCGTCGCAGGGCTTAGATCATCGCGTATTTCGCAGATGATCGAAACGATCTCAGTAAATGTCGGCATGCTCATGTGCGATGAGTCTAGAGCTTTATGGATTGAGAAGATTATCCGGGGTGAACGGTGTTCAAAAAGTCACAAGCCCTCGCCAGTTCCTCATCGGTCATATCGGCATGAACAGTTGCCCGGATACGGAAACTATGATCTGGAGTCGATCCCGGCTGGAAGATACCAAGGTTGATTTTGGCATCTTGTGCCCGGTTTTCGATGGCGGGTAGCTGGCGGCCTTCTACAGGTATAGAGATGATGGCTCCGGGGGGAGCACCTTGCCCGCCTGCCGCAGCCAGGATGCGAACATGCTGGTGCAGCCGCTCAATCCGTTCTGGCTCTGCAAGCATGATGTCGATCGCTGTCTTGGCGGCAGCGGCTGCAGCGGGAGCGATTGCGGTGTCATAGATGAAGGTCCGTCCGCTGCTGATGAGATGCTCGATTACCGCAGGTGTTGCTCCGATGAAGCCACCTTGAGCAGCGCATGCTTTGCCCAGAGCGCCAGTAATGATGACGTGTTCCTGGGGTAAGGGGGCGGCGCCGCCTCGACCATTATGTACAACTCCCAACCCATGAGCTTCGTCGATAATGAGGGTGGCGTCGTAGCGGATGCAGATTTCAGCTAACTCTAAAAGCGGGGCCGCATCGCCACAAGCGCTATAGATAGATTCAACAACGACGAGACTGCCTGCGCTGCCGTGATGGGCAAGGAGCCGTTCGACATCATCTACATTGTTGTGTTCTGCCCATAGGCAAGTAACTCCTGCAAGTCTTGCTCCGTCTGCCAGCGATGCGTGAGCATGGGCATCAAGAATAATGCAGCCGCCAGGGGAGACAAGTGCTGTTAAAGCCGCCAGATTTGCAGCGTAGCCAGAGGCGAAGGTGAGGCATGTGCGGCCAGTTAATGTGGTCAATGCACTATCTAGCTCGTCATGGATTATTAAGTTGCCAGCGACGACACGAGATCCACTCGCGCTGGTTCCATAGCGGGTCAGTGCTGCTTGCGCCGCAGCGATGACTTTCTCGTGATGCGATAGATCGAGATAGTCATTGCTACCAAGATCGACGAATCCAGGTATCGGTGGGCTCGATAGGTGCCGGGAGATGCCACGTTGCTCTTGCCGGCGACGGGTGTTCTTTAGATGCTCGTCAAGGGCGGCCATGCCAGCTCCTTCCAGCTCTTTGGCAACGTCGGCAATGCGCTGCACGCGAGGCTTAACATTAGCGCTATATCGGTATTAACCCAGGTATGGAGCTCTGGGTCGCTCGTATCGAGGGCCGCGAGCTCACGAGTTAGTCCCATGCCATCACGCTTTGCTAATGCCTCTTTGCGAGTCCATAGTGGGGCAAGATCGGCTTCTTGCGGGCAGTACTGCTGCTCGTCGGTGGAAGCGATAGCGGTGGCAAGGCCGTCATTGGAGATGGGGCCACTGATATCAACGCCAACGCGAACATTGGCGAGGGCACACACAGCCCAACCGCTGCGGTGGCTCAGGCTGAAATCCCATGGTGAATGTAACTGTGGTTTTCCTTGAAGATCTATGTGGACGTCGGGCAGTGGTCCAGGCTCAACCTGGTGCCAACAGCGCTCAAGAAGATCAAATGCGACGGCGCAAGCAGCTTGATCTGGGAATCGACGTAGCTGGTCATACTGGGCGCGTCGCCACGGGGGTAGCCCAGAAACAAGGGCAGACAGCTCCGCTGGCGAGACTGCCGTTGGAGCCACCTCCACGACGCAACTATCCATGAAAGCGACTTTAGCTAGCGGCGGTCGCGGCAGCGTAACTCGGTACCGCTTCGTGAGAAAAGCGCGCCAGTGAGTGCTACCGCAATGGTGCTCAGGCAGATATAGCTCACGATCGGGAACCAGGCCACTGAGGTAACTGGCCATCCGCCTTGGGACAGTTGGTCCAAGGAATGGATGATGATCCAGCCGCTGGCAAGCCCGGCAACTATTCCAGCCAGAGTGCCGCTGATATGGAGGCAGAGCGCTTGCATGATGCCTAAGCCACGAATGAAGCGTGGTGCTGCACCCATGGCTGTCATCGTCGTCATATCAGGGGAAGCCTGGATCCGACGTAGCGAGGTAATGAGGATAGTGGCAAGCGCGCCGAAAGCTGCAATGCCGATAGCTAAGACAACGTTAATGAAATCGCTCCACGCGGGTGTGGGTAGTGTTACGCGAATGAGCGGATGATTTTGCGCAAGATACCTTTTCAACTGTTGCGTCTTGATGTAGGTCATCGGAGCTTCGGGCTCGATAACCTGTCCCACGAGTCGAAGATTCGAGGTGAGTCCGAGCTCCTGGGCGGCTTTTGGCGAGAGGACAAGGAAATTGCCAAAGCCGGGAGCATGTAGCGCTGGAAATGTGGCTGTTGTTCGTATCGCTGTGGGCTCATCTGGTTGATCACGTGCAACGAGAGTGATCGTGCCATCAACGATTGCGGAGAAGTCGGGAGTAAGCACTCCACCGTTATCAAGCAGGCGAGCAATCGCATCAGCATGTGGCGCATTGGTTGCCCGTGCTGCGGCCCCGTCCATAACGAAGTAATCGGCGTCGAGCCATGAGACCTGAATTGCCTGCGGATACCACGGATGACTTGGGTCGCAATTGAAAGGAACAACACCCCGGATAACATTTGGCGCAGGGTAATAGCTAGTCCCACAGCGATTTTTTGAGTCATGGAGAGCTTCAACATAAAGTTTTTGAGTGCTTGTTGTTCCAGAATAGATGGGATGACTAGAGATAATAGGAAAATGTTGCCGAATATCAGTAGTAGCCTGATCCATGACTGCTGTATCAAAAGTATTACTTACTGGAGTTTCGAGTGCAATTGTAGGGCTACCCCAGGCAGTGAGTGATTCTTTATTGATCCGATCGGCATCAGCCTGACTTGCAAGGAGCATGAGTTGTAAGCAGACGAGGGCCATGGTTAATGCTGTGACAGTGGTCGCTGAAGCGATACCGCGAGCATCGGTGCGTAGCTCACAGGCGATAAAACGTAACCTTGGCGAAAGATGCGTAGTGCTGATCCAACGTGGACCGCGAATAGTGATGATGATCAGACCCACAGTAAGGGCGAGAGAGCAACTGATCGCTGCTGGTAGCCGCAGTAAATCGGGGGTAGGCGCGATGAGAGCGCAGATGCCGGTGATTACTGTGATGACAAGGAGTATGAGGGGGATGGTGAGCGCTCTTGAGGCGGTAGGTAGCGGCTTCGGTTTTTCGTCATAGGCGTCGAGTGGAGGCTGCTTTGCTGCCCATCTGGCCGAAGTCTCACCGGCGATCAATCCAGCCAGGGCTGTGCCAAAGATTCCAACGATCACGGTCCACCAGGTGAAGACGTCGAGGTAACTTACGCCTGGCCGAATAATATGCAGCACGCCGAGAACAGTGGCGGCGCCTAATGTAGATCCAAGGAGTCCAGCAAGTGCTCCAAGGATTACTCCTTGGAGTCTAAGCCATAAAGATAATTGGCTTGGCTCAACACCGATGATAGAGAGTAAGCCAAGAAGCCGTCGTTGTTGCTCAGCGGTGAGTCGAAATACTGACATCGTCAAGGCGACGACGATGAATCCAATACAGCATGCAATAGCCAACGCAGTACTTATATTTTCAGGATTTGTTTGGCTGAGGAATCGTGCAAGTCGATTAGTCTCAGGAGGGGGATTATTGAGAACTTCACGAGAAATAGTGATAACCCGAAGTTTATTGAGTTCAGTGACCTGTTCCCATTGAATCGGTGAGGGGCCAAATGCGAGGAAAGTGCGGTCAATGCCTGCAGGTTTTGCGCTGATAGCTTCTGAGAGCCATCCAGGGTGGCTCCAGACTGTGGAGTCATTTCCCTCCATGATTCCACAGACTCGCAGATGGCGTTGCTGGCCTTCGGCTACCTGATTGATAAAACCAGAATTGCTGATCCACCCCGTTGCTGGTGGAGCGATGACGATCAAGGTGCTTCCCACAGTAAGCCCGGTTTTTGTGCTGAGGCCAGCGCTAATAACTGCTTCAGCGGCAGAGCCAGGCAGCGTGCCACTGCTCAGCTGCGCTGTGAGCAGCGGTAGTAACTCGGTATTGGCTTCGGCATAGGTGGCCGGCGACATAGAGGCGATGCCTGCTTCAGCGAGTGCAGATTCAAGATTATGCTTACCGACGGTTATGCCAGGTTCGGCGTGAGGGCTTGCAGCGACGATGATGTTGGGGAAGGTCCAATATGGCAGTAACCGAGTATCGGCTGGGAGCAATGCAGAAATAGCGCTTTGGTCTGTAGGGACTTGCCCAGGGTCATCTATCCACTGGGGTAGTCCAGTTACGGCTTGCTGGAATGGTTGTCCATTGTCGCTTACGGCAGTAGCGGTGATTCTTGCTTGAACTCCCGTCGGCAGACTTGCGAGTGCGGTTTGCAGCTTCGGTGGCGGGGTGGTGGTCATGCTGATAATTGCCACGAAAGCAAACGAAGGAAGTAACAAGAGCAGTAGGGTCAGGGCCGATCGGAATGGACGTTGTGCAAGATCCTTGCAGGCTAGTCGCAGGAGCGCTTTCATCTGCATGCCCCTGGAGCAGCGAGAAGCTGGTCGAGATCATCGCTACCCACCGTGTCGATGATTCGCCCGTCGCGTAGAAAGATTGTGCGGTCGGCATAGGCTGCATAGGTGGGTTGGTGGGTGACCATGAGCACAGTAGCTCCCTGCTCGACACTTTGAGCAAGCAGATCAATAACTGACATCCCAGTCGTCGCGTCGAGGGCTCCAGTCGGCTCATCGGCAAGAAGTAGCGACCGTTCACCGACGAGAGCGCGAGCGATTGCCGCGCGTTGGGCTTGCCCCCCAGAAAGCTGAGACGGAAGCCGCTGGCCTAGGTCGGCGATCTCAACGCGTTCCATCACATCGGCAACTGCACTACGTACTTTGGCAGAAGGCATGCCATCAAGTTCTAACGGGAATGCAATGTTTTGTGCCACAGTGAGTTGAGGGAGCAGGTTGTAATCCTGGAATACATAGCCAATGGAGCGACGTCGTAGTGCGGCACGTTGTTTGAGTGACATTTCTCCTGTGCACTGCCCAGCAACGTGAACGGTTCCCGTCGTGGGTAAGTCGAGTGCGCCTGCCAAGTTTAAGAGGGTGGACTTACCGGACCCTGATTGACCCATGACGGCAACAAATTCACCACGAGTAACGGTGAAACTTGCCTGATCGAGCGCAACAACATGGTGGGTGCCGGTGTTATGGATGCGGCTGACTTGATTGAAGGTGAGTACCTCATTCATCGCTGTACTCCTTGCGGGTGGCGGGCGCGGGTGGTGTCTTTGGCTACAGCGCGAGTTGGGCGCAGGCGGAGACTATGGAGCTGCTCGGTGTCGTCGAGCCAGCGAATCTCGGCCTCGAGAGAGTAGATCTGGTGGCGAAGGATTAGTCGTGAGGCCAGATCATCGGGGGTGAGGTTTCGGGCCGCTCGGGTGACGTCGTGAAGGGCGTGCATGGCTGCAGATCGTTGCTTTTGAATGACACCAAGGAAATCGACGTGTGGATCGTATGCGGCCATCGAGAGTTTGATGACGAGTTCATTACGGTCTGGGGCTTCGCGTAAGAGCGGCGTGCTCCACCACTGCTGCAATTCTTGTATGCCTGTAGGGGTAAGTTGCCATGGCGCTGCATCTTCGTCGGCGGCACGATAGACGAGACCGTCGCGTTCTAGGCGGCTCATTGTAGTTGAAACTTGCCCAATATTAAGTGGCCAGATGATGCCAGTTCGGGCTTCAAATTCCTTGCGTAGGGCATAGGTCGAAACTGCTTCAGTTGCCAAGATGGCAAGAAGGGCATGGCGTACAGACATCACAGTCCTAATGGTTACTGAGTTACTAGTTACTCGTAAACTAGCATAACTGTGGTTCTTGAATGAACTCATTTGATCGAATCGGCTAGCTGCTTTACTGCGTGCTACTATCGGCGAAGTACTATCGTGAGAAAAGTTCATAGCGGCCCGTTGATGTGGGTAAGCCGGTCAGATTCCGGCACTGTTGCGCAACCGTGAGGCCACTGTACGTGGATAAGTCGGGTTCCAGGCGGGCCGTCAATACCAAACACACGCTGTCGCATAAACGGGGTGGGTTGGCGGCTGATGCTACTGTCCTTTCCGTTCTTTGCGAGGAAGGACCCGCATGAAGCTCCACGGTGTGCGAGCAGCTATCGCCGTCATCGCGGCTGCCACGATTGCTCTGGCGGCAACGCCGCTCCAAGCGCAGGCCGCCACCAAGACAGACGCGCAAGCTGCTTCTGCTAATTCCGCATGGTTAGCTTCCAATCTGGTCGATGGTGGGGTTAAGAATCCGCTGAGCCCGGTTGAACTTCCTGATTACGGCTTGATGATCGACATCATCTTGGCTATGTATGCCTCCGGTGATGGGGATAAGGCTGCCCCTATTGTTGCCCGGCTAGAAAAAGAAGCCCCCAACTACTACACCGACAGAGTGTTTAGCCCCAGCTCAGATAGCCGAAAAGCCGGACAGGTTGCAAAAGTTCTTGTGGGGGCATTAGCTGCTGGTAAGGACCCGCACAACTTTGGCGGGGTTGATCTGGTTGCTGAGGTGAAAGCGACGATTACCCCAGACGGGCCACGGGCTGGAAAAGTGCGTGATTATGGCTCTGATATTTCCAATGACAATGCAAATATGTTTGGGCAGTCGCTGGCGATTTTTGCACTCGCTGGAGCAGGCGAATTGCCACGTTCCGTTGTGGATTCGTTACTGAGTCAGCAATGTAGCGAGGGGTTTTTCAGGCTTTTTTATGGCGGAAGCATAGATGGTAAAACTGAAACCTGTGACCAAGGTAAAGTTACCGATCACTCGCCCCAAGATCGTGATACAACTGCGATGGCATTGTCAGCTTTGGTGACAGCTCGTGCTGCCGGGATTTCGGGTCTTGACGAGCCAATTTCTCGATCAGTTGCTTGGCTGGAAAATGATCAGCGCAAATCTACCGGCGGCTGGATCGGGAGTGTTTTTACTCCAAAAAGCAACACCAACAGCACCGGACTAGTGGTTCAAGCTCTAGCTAGTGCTTGTGCTAAGCCAGATGTTATCGCCAGAGGCGCTGGTTTTATTCGCTCGCTACAGGTTGAAGAAGGTAGCCAGAGTCATCCAGATGATATTGGTGCGATTGTCTACAGCATTGCTGATTTTGGTTCGTCAGGATCGCTCAAAGGAGACACGACGATCCGGGCTAGTGCGCAAGCTAGCTTAGGGCTTTCGCGGGTATCGATGTGGACTCTGGTTTCTCATAAACAGTTGCCATCGTGTCAGAAGGCAGGTGGAGATGATTTTGAATCAAAGCCGACGCCACATCCGACCGTGACGCATACAGAAACTACGACTGTAACTCCGCCACCTATCGATATTACGATTCCAGGCGCGGCGCCTGCGCCAACGATTTCCGTCGTATTACCGCGACCGCTACCTGCGAATCGAGAGAAATCAGCTAAACCTGCACTCGCTAAGGCAACAAGTGCGCCGAGTATGGATGCTGATCCAAGCGCCGTTGGACGGATGAGTCATTACCTTGCCACGCAACTTGTGGATGGTAACCATATCGAGACAACGGTTGATGGCACTGTCTACGTGGACTATGACGCGACTGCTGAGGTGGTATTTGCGTTACGGTCGTTGGGCGGTGAACGGGCTGCTGCGATGGCTGCCTCAGATTTTCTACTCAGGGCAGAGTCAATTCAGGCATATGTGCACGGTGCCCCTTATGAAAAAGAGGGCACGATACACGTAACTCCGCTAGCAAAAGTAACGTTGATAGCGTCTATGCGTCAGCGCGAAATTGCTAATCCCCAGGAGTATTCGGCGCTACTAATGGGGTTCAGAGGCATGCTCACAGCTCGGGTTGAGCCGGATGGGACGCTTGCAGATGCTGGCGAGCTTAAGGACGCTGATAGCTCAATGCAGCGGGCAGCGTTAGGAGCGCTGGCTTTGACTGCAACTGATGCAGTTATGCAAGCAAATACGGTGGCTGATGCTCTGGTTAAGGCCCAATGCAGTGATGGAGGATTCCCCGCTGAGCTGAAAGATGGGGCTTGTAAAGTTGCTGATCCGAGCGCCACCGGTTGGGCTGCTCTGGCGCTGGTCACAGTTCCAAAGCCTATTGGCAGTGCCAACTCACTTGCGTCGCTTCCTGACGTTCGTCAGCCTGCGCTGGTAAGAGCCCAAAGATTGCTCTCTACTTTGTCTTCTGCTGATGGTTTGGTACTAGCGGAAACGGCCTATGACCTCAGTGCAAGTTCGGCTGTTGCTGCAGGGCGCCAAGCAGTTGGGCTTGATGCATCAGCTACGGCTCGTACTATGACGACCTTTATTCGTACCGATGGTGGGGTTGCTACTGCTGAAGGT
>CAMQXE010000041.1 GCA_947038745.1 uncultured Propionibacteriaceae bacterium
CTGCCCCTAACCGAGCAATACGTTGCGCTTCAGGAGCAGCGACGGCAACATCGACTAGCCAAGAGCCGTCGTCAGCACGGCTGGGACTGCTCAATAGGGTGGCGTGGAAAATGGCGTCTGGTTTATCGATGGCGTTACCAGAACCAGGAACGACAACAAGAAGGATGCTGCTCCCAGCCGGAAGATTCTTGCTCGGGAATCTTCCTGACGCTAGCGTCAGCCCTACTGTCATCGCGCCTGCAGGCAGTGCAACGGAGCTAGTGTCGTCTGGGTGGAGCAAAGTTCCAGCACGGAGTTCATGGGCTGCAGGTTTCCCGATGATTTCAGCTAAGGCACTCGCGGGCACGACGTCAATTCCGGAAATGTTCGGCAACGACACGACGCTGAGATCTGCTGAACTTAAAACTTGCCCAGGCTCGACGGATCGAGCTACGCGAAGTATGTGGTGGGAGTGGCTTAGTGATGAGTACAGCGCGGTGGAACCTAGCGCACCTAAGCAGATAGCAAGAATGCCGATAACAAGCAGCATCGGACGACGACGGGCCTTTGCTGGCGGGCGCGATGGAGCTGCGAGGGCAGCAGAACGCGTTGGGGTGGGGCGTAAAGCCATGGTTAAAAGTCCTGGGGTAGGAGACATTTCTCAGGACGCTATTCCTGTGGTTTCTGTCAATAAAAGGGGTTATCCACAGGTTTTGATAACGATTTGATAACAACGCATTGGCTTGCTGGCTGGTTTAAACGTCAGTACGTGCCAGCAATGGGAATTGCAGAATCGGGTATGGAATCGTTGCGGAATCGGGTATGGTTGGCGCATGGACTACCGGGCAAGGGCTGTTGATGGGGTATTGGCAGAGCTACTTTCGGTCATGGGAGCAGTTCTCATCGAAGGGCCTCGTGCCTGCGGAAAATCGTCGGCAGCGCTGCAACAAGCGCAGAGCTCAGTCCGGCTCGATCGGTCACCGGAATTGATCCGGCTAGCTGAACTCGATCCACATGCCTTACTTCAAGGTGAAATACCGCGACTTATCGATGAATGGCAGCTAGCGCCAAGCCTATGGAACGTGATTCGACATGAGATTGATGATCGTCAAGCGCGAGGCCAATTTATTTTGTCTGGATCAGCATCGCCGCACGCAGATATCACCCGGCATTCCGGAGCCGGACGTTTTGGTAGGTTGCGCATGCGGCCGATGTCGCTGGCGGAGAGCCAGGTTTCTACAGGGGAAATATCGTTAGCTGCGCTAGCGACAACAGACAAACTCAGCGCGACATCGAAACTCTCGTACCGGGATCTTGCTGAGCAGGCAGTCCGTGGGGGTTGGCCTGGGCTATTAGAGGCATCAACGAGACAAGCCGTCATATTCAACCGGTCTTACTGCGACGATCTATGTGATACCGAGATTCCGGCAGCTCTTGGTGTGCGTCATGACTCGTCACAACTACATCGGCTGCTGGAATCAGTCTCACGAAATATCTCAGGCGAAGTAACAGTGCAGAACCTGGCGCGCGATGTAGCGGGTTCGGGAAGCGCCGTGGACACTAAAACAATTGCGACATATCTCAATGCGTTGCGACAAGTCTTTGGCCTTGATGATCTTCCGGCTTGGAGCGTAGCGCTGCGGTCACGATCACGCCTTCGTACCGTAGTCAAATATCATCTTGCTGACCCCAGTTTGGCTTGTGCGGCTTTAGGCATCGGGGTAGATCGGTTGGCTCGTGATCCAGAGTTCTTTGGGCAGATCTTTGAGTCTATGGTGGTGCGTGATTTGCGAGCGCTCGCAGGAGCAGAGTTTGGCAAGGTTTATCACTACCGGGATAACACGGGGTTAGAGATTGACGCTGTTGTGGAGTATCCCGAGGAGGGGAAGTGGGGGGCTTGCGAGGTCAAACTTGGTTCTAGCCACATCGCGGAGGCAGAGCGTAATTTGATTAAGTTACGAGACGAGCGCGTCGATGTAGGACGAGTCGGCGAACCGGCCTATCTAGCAGTTATTACTGGCACAGAACATGCCTATACCTTGCCTAGTGGTGTCCATGTGATTCCGTTGGGAGTGCTGGGTATTTGATTGGTTCGTGTGGTTTTGCGATGGTGAAAGAGCAAGCAGATATGTCGCATGGGTAGTTTTACTAGGTTTTGCAAGAACTACGAATCGCAACTGAAAGAGTGCGTTTTCCTATCAACACGTCTAAATACAGCAAGTTGGGAACTGTAGATACAGCCCCGAACTTGTCATGGAGTGGAGCGTAGGGGGGTCGAACCCCTGACCTCAGCCTTGCAAAGGCCGCGCTCTACCAACTGAGCTAACGCCCCATGAGATGTTGCGTCATTAATAATACGCGAGATTGGCTCAAGCTACCAACCCGCTCAACAAACGCAGTACGTCAGACCCCCTCGAGAGCTGATCCCAACTAGGCTAGGTCCGGGTACAACCGGCAAATACCAGCAAGTGATGGTGGAGAGCAGCATGACGACACGAACCGACGTTGAAGACATCGACGCGCCAGTGGAGGCTGACGGTTTTTCCCAGCTGATGCAGCGGCGGCTCGGCTCAGCACGTAGCTCTAGCATGGGCCGTCACGCGCGACAGGTAGGCATCTTTTTCACCGCATTACCGTGGACGATCATCACCGCGACATTGACCTGGTTCTTTCTAGCATTACGCCAAGCCCCTTGTCTCCAGCACGACGCTGCCAAACCCATTAACGCCTACTATCGCCTTTGCTACAGCGATTTACCCGTGTTCTACCAAACCCGGGGGCTGGGTGCAGGAATGTCGCCGTTCGGGCTGGAATACCCCGTCCTCACTAACGCTTTCATCGGTTTCTCGCGCTCACTAGCGTTAATGTTTGGCGCGAAATTGTCGCCCTCTGACTCACAGCAGATCTTGGCATCAGCCAATATCTTTGCCGCAGTTAATGCACTACTTCTTTTCTTCTGCTTCCTCGTCGTATGTGCTGCCTGTGTTGAATTGGGCAGGCAGCATCGGCAATTCGACTTCCTCATGGTCTCAACGGCCCCAGTCGTGTTAGCTGCAGGGCTCGTTAGCTGGGATATGTTCGGGGTAGCCCTGGCGACGTTAGGAACCTTGTTCTGGAGCCGGAAACGACCGCTCCTTGCGGGTATCTTCTGGGGGGCTGGAGCAGCCGCTGTATTCCATCCGCTGCTCTTCGTTATCCCGGTGATTTGCTTGTGCCTTCGTGCTGAACGTATCGAGGAGCTGAGCAATATGCTCGTCGGTTTTGTGCTTGCTTTTGGTATCCCCATGGGGTTAGTGAACTTCTTTGCCCCACAACAAGCCGCCGTATATTGGACCACCTTATTTCATCGGTCAGCAGAACTGGGTTCCTTCTGGTACGTGCTAAAACTCATGGGCATTAATCCGACGACGCTTGGCGCAATTCAGGTACTTTTGATCATCCTTGGCGCCCTTGCCGTCATGTGGATGTGCCTCTTCGCCCCTCTACGTCCGCGCCTGGGGCAAGTGTTATTCCTAGCGGTGGCCTTCTTCCTCATCGTCAATAAGGTCTATTCCCCGCAGTTCGTGTTGTGGTTAGTGCCATTGCTGTTCTTAGCTCGCCCACGTTGGCGGGAATGGCTTGTGTGGAGTATTGCTGAGGTGGCCTATTTCGTTGCGATTTGGGGTCATTTAGCCGGTAAGTTACTTGCCGGTGGTTCAGCTTCCGACCGGATCTACTGGTTCGCGGTGCTATGCCGGATCGGCGTGCTTATCTGGCTATGCGCCAAGGTAATCAGCGATATATACCATCCTGAGATTGATTCGCTCCGAGTCGATGGTGACGATCCCATTGGTGGGGTATTGCGTGGTTGCGACGACGCAGCCTGGGTAGTCCGGCTACAAGATCTCATTCTGGGTGAGCGCATCATCGAAGAAACCATGGGTGAGGATCAGGTCGAGGAAAGCGTAGAAAACACGTCGCTTGAAGAACAGGACGTAGCCGATGGCGACGCGACGTAAGCCAGCAGGAGGCCAGCAAGTAGCGCTGGCTTGGCTAGCCAGTAGGGCTTTTATCTTTGTATCGCTCCTCGTTATTGGGGCTCAAAATGCTCGTACCCTAACTGAACTCATCAGGAACTGGGACGTCCTGCATTTCTACCAAATTGCGGGGCAAGGCTATGCCACAGATACCGATGCTGCTTTCTTTCCAGGGTTGCCTGCATTGCTCTATGGCTTTAGCCGACTAGGCATCCCTTACGAGGCCACTGGCGTACTTGTCTCACTGTTGGGTTCAGCAGCCTCGGCATGGGCGTTGTACCGCATTGGGGAACGTCGCTTCCCTGGCGCAGGTACGTGGGCGGCTATTGCATGGCTCATTGCGCCTATGGCGATCTTCACCGTGGTTCCCTACACCGAAAGTCTGTTCTGCGGGCTGGCTTTCTGGGCCTGGGAACGGATGACACAAAAACGTTGGTCGGCGATGGGTATCTTGGCCGCGCTTGCCTGTACGGTGCGGGTATCTGGCCTATTCCTCTGGGGTGCGCTCATCGTCGCAATCATCATTGACCAGCGTCGTGCAAAGGATCGGGCCAAAGCGATTATCCCGCTGCTACTTCCCATCGCAACTCTCGTAGGTTACGTCTATTACCACTACACCCGCTCGGGGGATTGGTTAGCGTGGTATCACGCGCAGACCACCGGTTGGCAGCGTGGCTTTGCCTGGCCCTGGCAGTCATTTCTGAACACCTTGCCCCCAATCCAAGGAACTGATTGGCGCTGGATTTTCATTGGGGAGGTCACCTCTATGGCTGTTGGCCTGCTAGCTGTGATCGTCTTACTTGTGAAAAAGCGTGTGGGGGAGGCGTCATGGATCGCGGTGCAAGTGCTGGCCTTCTCGCTGTCGTACTGGTGGATGTCAGTGAACCGAGCCGTATTGTTGTGGTTCCCGCTGTGGCTGCTTTTTGGCGAAGCTGCTGCGCATGCGGTGGCTGATCCACGTAAACGTTCGACGCGCTCAATGCTGATAGCTCTGGCATTAGCGTCGCTAGTAATACAACTCGTCTGGACTGGGCAGTTCGCGATGGGAAAGTGGGCGAGCTAGGGTTCGTCTACTGCTGCTGTTTGGCGACGTACCAATAACGGTAGTAGGAGGTACCACGCGACGGTAGCTGCTGTAATTGCGAGCGCTAAGCCGGTGTAGTTAGCTCTTAGCGTGATGAGTAGACCACAGACTGAGCAGATCGCCGTCGCCATAGTGACCAGAACTGAACTGGTCACATGGGAAGTCTTATCCGAGAACTGGGTAAAGATGTGCTCACGGTGGCGTGCGGTTAGGCTTTCACCACGCAAAATCCGCCTCAGTAGCGTCACACTAACGTCAGCGGTATAGATGAAAGTCGGCAAGATCGCTGCCCACGCTGATGCGCCTGATGCGATAGACCAGATTGCTAACGCCCAGATCCCAGCGCCAAGGCCATACGCTGCTGAATCACCGCAAAATAGTCGAGCATGAGGGATATTCCACGGCAAGAAACAGGCAAAAGCAGTGGCCATCGCCAAGCTAGCGATGAGTAATGGCTGATCCTTGATGAGGTAGGCAGTTGCTGCAAAATATAGCCCGATGCCTAGCCCGTGCATCCCGGTAATGCCGTTTACGCCGTCCATGAAGTTCACAGCATTGACGTAAAAGATCAGCGCCGGTATTGCGAGGAGGGCGATCCACCATTGGGTGTAGGTGAAGCGCCATGCAGCGTAGCTAGCGAGCACGGAAAAGATGCCGATAGCAGCTAGACGGATTAACGCTGAACCGCGTTCTCCAAATCGATCGAAGGCACTCATATCGTCAAGGAAGCCGATAACGGCGTAGGCCGCCGACACCACGATGAACAGCAGTAACGGCGCGTATGGGGTGGCATAGCCAGGAATCCAGAACCCTATAAACGAGGTGACGAGCATAGAGACGATCATGGCGACGCCTGCCCCTCGCAAGGTTTCGCGGGTGTGACTGCGCCCTTCTCCAGGTTTATCGATCATGCCGTGGCGGCGCAGGAATGGGCGGATAGCGATGAGGCCACCAGTCGACAGCACCGCTGCGACACTTGTTGCCACTACCGCGTAATCCATAACCTCGCTCGCCTAGTCTGGGCACGAGTATGCCCAAGGAGAGTTTACGGGGTAGGCGGGATACAGAGTGCAACCGCAGCGGCACTCATTTCCGTGTTGGTAATGGATATGGTCGTTGCGGCTGCCCATTCGGGGTAACGATCCAGCTCAACTGCGGCTCCGCTGACAGTGTGGCTGAGTCGAATTTCTCGAAAACCAAGATCGGGTAAGGCCGCATTAAGTGCTTTATAGACCGCTTCCCTGGCACACCACCAGCCGGCATAGTGTGGAGCTGGGTCAGCCATCTGTGCAGCACGGGCAAGCTCATCGGCAGTGAAATAATCCGAGATTCGTCGCGCAGGGTCACGCCAGCGCTCGACGTCTTCAAGGTCAAGACCGATCAAAATAGGAGCATGCACAGTCATAAGTGTCAGATTAGCGAGATATCAACCAATAACGAGGTAGGTTGTCCGCTATGAAGATCGAGACCGCTACCGGCGCGCTTTGGGTTGAGCAACATGGCAGTGGTATTCCGGTGGTTTTCATTTCCGGTATGAGTCAGGATCATCGAGCTTGGGTTGAGCAGGAGCCACTCTCAGATCAGTTCCGTCTGATCTTGCCCGATAATCGTGGCACTGGGCAGAGCTCGGACTGGCATGTGGGTGAGTACGATGATCCGCCAACGACAGGGGAGATGGCCGATGACATCGTCGCCGTCTTGGACGGCCTAGGCATTGATAAAGCCCATATCGTCGGGTTCTCGATGGGTGGGCGAGTAGCGCAATGGGTGGCGATTTTAAGGCCAAAGCGAGTGGCGAGTTTGGTGCTTATCAGTACTTCCGCCGGGGACAGACATGGGATTGCACGCGACAGCGAAGCTGATCGGCTGCTAGAAGGTACCCCGATGGAGCAGTCGCTGTTGATGTATTCGTCGGCTTGGATGACATCGCATGCAGAATCTCTGCGCACGATCTATGCGGCAACGTCTACCCGTAGTTCACAGCGGCACTTACATTATCTTGCTACGCATGGACACGATTCGTTTAGTTCTCTATCGCGTATCAGCGCTCCCACTTTAATCATCCATGGAACTCTGGATCGGATTAACCCGGTAGGGAATGCTGAGCTTTTAGCCAAGCAGATTCCCCAGGCTGAGGTATTGCTGATTCCGCAGGGCCGCCATGCAGTGATGGCGGAATATGCTGACGTCGTTAATGCGCGGCTACGCGAATTCTTCAGCAGCGCCTGCTAATTAGCAGAGCGACCTGGTGGGAGTTCTTTGAGCGCAGCCATACGTGCATAGTCATCAAGGGTTGGCATGTCGTAGGAAAGTGCGGTTTGCTCGTGCATTTCGACGATCACCCGCCGAATCCGCTCAGCAAATTCGCTAGCAATTTCGCCCGGAATTGGTCGCATCGGTCGCCCATAACAGACATGGACAGTTGGTCGCCCTGGCTTAACTTTCTTTTCGGTCGAAGGCCATGCAGCGAAAGCGCCGACGATGGCAACCGGTACTACTGGCGCGCCGCGAGAAATCGATAGTGCGGCTGTTCCGGGATTGAAGGTGCTGATAGCTCCGGTGCGAGAACGGGTGCCTTCTGGGAAAACTAAGATTGGAACGCCTGCGTCAAGAAGGCGTCCAGACAGGCCACGGTTATGCCGCGCTTTTGCGCTGGTGGCTTGCTTGCCGTACCGCTCTACGGGATAGGCGTTAAATAGCATTCCCGGAAGTAAGGCTTTAATTGGATTATCGAACCAGTGGTCAGCAGCGGCGCCGACTGAAAGTTGCTTTGATAGCCGGGTCGGCAACGACTCAAAGATCAATGCGGTATCAAGATGGGAACTGTGGTTCGCAATGACGATGAAGGGCGGGTCCAATTCTTTTAGGCGATCTTCGCCATGGACTTGTACATCGACTTGAGACCGGGCATATGGCTTCAAGACGGCATTCTGGATCACTTGCCGTCCAGCCGCAATGATGCGGTTGGTGTAGCGCCCAGAACCTAGTGATTCGCGGTCAGACACGCTTATTTGCCTCGGCTCGCGTTGATCTTGCGGGAAGCCCAGCGAATGGTCTTGCGAGACGCAAGGTGATTAGCCACGAAGGCAAGTGTCTCCCACTTATGGGTAGGAATAGAGATGACCTTGCCCGCGTCAGCATCGCGTAGAGCCTCCTCGACTATTTCGTCGGGGGAGTTCCAGACCGCATCGGGCAGAGAGGAATTATCTTTACCAGCCCGGGCATGGAACTCGGTGCGAACCCACCCCGGTGCAAGCAACATGACGTGAACCCCGGTGCCGTGAAGTTCTGCGGACAGGGATTCGGTGTAGTTATTGACCCAGGCTTTTATCGCAGAATAATTGCCAGCGGTGTAATAGCCCGACGTTGAGCCGGTATTGATGATGAGACCTTGGCCGCGTTCTTTCATGGCGCGTGCGGCTGCGCCGCCGAGACGGAATACAGCCTTGATCATGACGTCGAATGCCTTGTAATGCTCAGGGTTATCGACGTCAGCTAGACGAGCGTAGAGACCAAAGCCGGCGTTATTGATGAGCGTATCGATGGGTTTTGTAGTGTCAGCTAAGCGATCACAGACGCAGGAAACCTCCTCATCGAGGCTTAGATCAGCGCAGAGAACTTCAACGCTGATCTGGTGTAGCTGCGTGAGTTCTTCTGCCAAGCTATCGAGCCGCTCTCTGTCGCGGGCAACAAGCACCAGATCATTGCCACGTTCGGCTAGGTGGCGCGCGAAAGCAGCGCCGATACCTGAGGTAGCTCC
>CAMQXE010000042.1 GCA_947038745.1 uncultured Propionibacteriaceae bacterium
CAGTATTCCCCATCGACGAGCGCACCACGGAATACCTACGTCTGACAGGTCGTGACGAGGAGCAGGTTGCTCTTGTGGAGGCTTATGCCAAGGCGCAGGGCTTGTGGCTCGATCCGGCTGCTGAACCGCGATTCTCGGAGAAGCTGGAACTGGATCTAGGCACAGTCATTCCTTCGATTGCTGGCCCGAAGCGTCCGCAGGACCGGATCAAGCTCAGCGAGTCTCAGACTGCGTTCCAGCGTGATGTGCAAAGCTACACCGATGATCCGGCGAAGAAGGTCCCGGTCACGCTTGCTGACGGTACTTCATTTGAGTTCGCTCACGGCATGCTTGGTGTTGCGGCCATCACCTCGTGCACGAATACATCGAACCCGTCGGTCATGTTGGGTGCTGGATTGGTAGCGAAGAAGGCTGCGGATCTTGGCCTTACCCGCAAGCCATGGGTCAAGACGACGCTGGGCCCAGGCTCCAAGGTAGCCACTGAATACCTGGCCAAGGCGGGTCTGCTGAGCTCACTAGAAGCAATCGACTTTGACGTCGTGGGTTATGGTTGCACCATCTGCATCGGTAACACCGGTCCGCTGGTTCCTGAGGTATCGCAGGCGATCAATGAGCACAACCTCACCGCGACAGCAGTCCTTTCCGGTAACCGTAACTTCGAAGGCCGGATCAGCCCAGACGTCAAGATGAACTATCTTGCTAGCCCGATGTTGGTCATCGTCTACGCGCTCGCGGGCACTATGGACATCGACCTTTACAACGATCCGATTGGCCAAGGCAAGGATGGCCAGGATGTCTACATGCGCGACATTTGGCCGACTCAGGCTGAGATTGATGAGTGTGAAGCCCGAACAGTGACCTCAGACTTGTTCAAGAAGGTCTATATCGACGTATTTGCTGGCGGCACGGAATGGCAGCAGCTTGATACTCCTGAAGGCGAAACTTTTGCCTGGAATGAGGATTCAACCTACGTTCGCCGTGGCCCATACTTCGACGATATGCCGCTGGAGCCAAAGCCTGTCACTGATATTCACAGCGCCCGTGCTTTGCTCAAGTTGGGTGACTCGGTTACTACCGATCACATCTCCCCAGCATCGTCGATTCCGGCTAACTCCCCGGCAGCGAAATACCTGACTGAACACGGCGTTGAGCGCAAAGACTTCAACAGCTACGGCTCACGTCGTGGAAACCACGAAGTCATGGTCCGGGGCACGTTCGCTAACATCCGCTTGCGTAACCAGATCGCACCAGGTACCGAAGGCGGTTACACCCGTGACTTCACCTTGGCTGATGGTCCGGTCACGACGGTGTATGAAGCATCGATGAACTACCAGGCGCAGGGCACTCCGTTGGTAGTTCTTGCCGGTAAGGAATACGGCACGGGATCATCTCGTGACTGGGCGGCTAAGGGCACGATGCTGTTGGGTATCAAGGCAGCGATTGCAGAGTCCTTTGAACGGATTCACCGCTCCAACCTCATTGGTATGGGTGTTATGCCGTTGCAGTTCCCAGAAGGCGAGACTGCCGATAGCTTGGGTCTGAGCGGCGAGGAGAGCTTCGACATTCTCGGAATCGAGCAACTTAACGAGCATGTCACTCCGAAGACCTTGCGCGTTATCGCTACCAAGCCGGACGGTTCTACCGTCGAGTTCGATGCGACGGTGCGTATCGATACCCCAGGTGAAGCTGATTACTACCGCAACGGTGGTATTTTGCAGTTCGTTTTGCGTAATCTCGCAAAGTAAAACTACAGAACAAAACGATGTCCCGCGTAGCTATGGCTACGCGGGACATTGCAGTTGTTGGGGCAGACGCCGCATTGGCTAAACTGCTCCTTATGACCCCGGCTAATCGACGTCGCCAAGATCGTTTAAGCGATTCGCACCTTAACGATGACGATGTCAGCGGTATCCGTGTGCTGTGGACTAGACCACAAGAGCAACCCAGCGGCGGACTGCGCGTAGCCTGGTCCTACGCAATTGGTTTCCTGGTAGCGGTGCTAGCAATTCCTGTGGGCTGGACTATCGCCAATTCGCTATATAACTCCGGGACGGTATGTCGTGAGTCGGAGAGCTTTGCTTGCCCGGTACTAACGATTGCAGGCACCATAGGGCTACTTACTGCCATATTGCTGGTTTTGGGCGGTTGGTGGTTTCGGCTGGGCTGGCAGTGGGGATTGGTATTCGTTGCAATAGTTCTAGGGATCATAGAGATCGTGGTGGACCCACTCTCGCCCTGGACTCTTCTGAGCATCCTTGCTCCTGCAATTGCAGCTTTGCTTACCGATCCAGACCCAAAGGGAAAACGTCCACGCTGGATCAGCTCTGCGGCAGTAGTTCTCGTTGCCGGAGGGTACTTTATCTTTTCTGTTGTGGCTGCACTGGCTCCCTAAATAGGTGGACCGAGGGTTAGTGGCTATCCTTGAATGCATGCCAATTCTCGATCAGATTCATAGCCCTGCAGATTTGCAGGGATTATCTGATCGGCAGCTCACGATCTTGGCAAAAGAGATCCGGCAGTTCCTCATCGCCAATGTTGCCCAGACCGGTGGGCACCTTGGTCCGAACTTGGGTGTGGTGGAACTCACCGTCGCGCTTCACCGAGTATTCGATTCGCCGAATGACCCGATTTTGTTCGATACCGGGCACCAAAGTTACGTTCACAAGATCTTGACCGGACGTCGGGAACAATTCGCTACGTTGCGTCAAGAAGGCGGATTATCGGGTTACCCCAGCCGTAGCGAGTCTGACCATGACTGGATTGAGTCCTCTCATGCGTCGGCGGCATTATCCTGGGGCGAAGGCATGGCCAAGGGCTTCAAGCTACGTGGCGAAACTGACCGTACGGTTGTAGTCGTCGTTGGCGATGGAGCCCTCACTGGCGGTATGGCATGGGAGGCGCTCAACACCATCGCGGTTGAAGAAGATCTGCGCTTAGTCATCGTCGTCAATGACAATGGGCGTAGCTATACCCCAACAGTGGGCGGACTGTCGCGCCAGCTCTCGACGATTCGCACGGACCCGCGCTACGAAGACGTACTCTCGGTCTTGAAGAAGGCAGTGTCGCGCACGCCGCTGGTGGGTAAACCTGCCTACGACTTTATGCACGGGCTCAAGGTCGGGCTCAAGGATTTCATCGCGCCGCAGAGCCTTTTTGCTGATCTGGGCTTGAAATATCTCGGGCCGATTGACGGTCACGACGAATCGGCGCTGGAAGCGGCCTTGATTCAGGCCAAGAAGTACGAAGGCCCTGTCATCGTGCATGCCATCACGACCAAGGGCAAGGGTTTCGCTGCTGCTGAGGACCATGAAGAAGATCGGTTCCATGCGGTGGGACGGATTGACCCAGTGACTGGCGCAGCACTCAGCGGCGAACCTGAACAGTCGTGGACACAAATCTTTGCCGATGAAATGGTCGCGCTCGGGGCTCAGCATCCTGAGCTGGTGGGTATCACTGCTGCGATGTTGCACCCAGTGGGGTTAGGCCCCTTTGCTCAGGCCTATCCAGAGCGGACTTTTGACGTCGGTATTGCCGAACAGCATGCCGTCGCTTCTGCCGCAGGTCTAGCTCGGGCTGGGATGCACCCGGTAGTCGCGGTCTATTCCACCTTCTTGAACCGGGCTTTTGACCAGGTCTTAATGGATGTTGCGCTACATCAGCTTGGCGTGACATTCGTCCTAGACCGTGCTGGAGTCACTGGAACCGATGGTGCTTCACACAATGGCATGTGGGATACCTCGATTTTGGGCATTATTCCTGGATTACAGCTCACCGCACCGCGTGATGGACAAAGACTACGCGAAGCACTGTCCCAGGCCGTGAGCGTCGATAATGCGCCCACGGTTATTCGGTACTGCAAGGAGCCGGTTGGTCCTGCTATCCCAGCGCTAAGAACGGTTGCTGGGACTGACGTCATTCGAGACGTCGATGATCCGCAGGTCGTGATCGTCGGTTACGGCCCCATGGTCGCGGTCGCGGTTGATGTCGCAGACCAGCTAGCCCAGCTTGGTATTGCGTGTCGAGTTGTCGATCCGGTCTGGGCGTTGCCAGTATCAGAGTCATTAGTAGATTTCGCTCGTGACGTTGATCTCGTTGTCACCATCGAAGATGGCGGGCTTGTTGGTGGGCTTGGTTCCCGATTGGCTCTAGAGCTGCGCCAGCGCGAGATTACGACTCCGGTGCGTGATTACGGTATCGCTGCTGAGTTCTTGCCGCATGCTAGCCGCGAGTCGCTGTTGCGGCAGTTAGGGCTTACCGCTACGGACATGACGAAAGAAATCGCATCCCGACTTAACTCGTAAGCTCCGTTGCCCAAGCGCTTGCAATAAGGGGAGCAATCTGGTTGGCCTGCCACAGACGTGCGCCGCAGCGGATAAGTTGATCGGAGATGCTGGCTTCTGTGAAGCCATCTGGCTCCCACGCTAGCTGACGTAGCTGCCCTGGGGAGCAAACATTTTCCGCAGGCATGGTGAGCTGTTCAGCCAGATCAAGCTGGAGCTGGCGTACCAATTCCCAGCGGGCAAAAGCCTCTGGATAGTACTGTTCCCAGGCTTTCATCGACGTAGGCGGGCCGTCATGGGTCCGATTTTTCTGTGGAAAAGCTGAGCTTGGCAGCGTGGAAACTGTATCAATGACGCTAAGCCAGTTATTTTCATAGCGGTGCGCCATTCGATGCTTTAAGCCATCGATAGTGCGAAGATCAGCGCGGTTAGGCCAATAGCCGCGTTTAGCGTCTACTAAAGCACAAAGCGCAACAAGAGCACGATCGTTGACGATCCGACCTGGCCCTTTATCGAGCTTGCGGGCCAAGCTATCGCGTTCTTCATAGAGCCCGCGAGCCAATGCGAGTTGTGCTGGGGTCTTGAGACTGTGTAGGCCTGAAAGACGTCGCCACGGATCTTCACGTTGTTCTGGCTCAGCACCAGCTCCAGCTCCAGCTCCAGCGACAAGCATGGCAAAGTCTTCACGCGCCCAGTCAAGTTTTCCAGCGGATTCTAGACGCTTTTCCATGACATCACGCAGTGGAATAAGTAGCTCAACGTCAAGAGCAGCGTAAACCAACCAGTCGTCAGGGAGAGGACGCCGAGACCAGTCTGCTGCAGAATGTTCCTTGCGTAGGTGAACACCACATTCTTGAGCGATCAGCGAGCCAAGGCCGACTTTTGGGTCGCCAAGGAGCCGTCCAGCAAGTTCAGTATCGAATAACGTCGTGGGTAGCATTCCTTCCGCTGCTAGACATGGCAGGTCTTGGGTCGCGGCATGGATGATCCACTCAGCATCAGAAATTGCGTCGCCTAGCGCCGTCAGCCCATGAAAGGCAGTGGGGTCAATGAGGAAAGTCCCAGACCCGGTACGGCGCAATTGGATGAGGTATGCCCGACCGCTGTAACGAAAGCCTTGGGCACGCTCTGCATCAATAGCGACTGGTCCAGTTCCCGCGCGCAAAGAGATGATCGCTGCTGCGAGTTCAGCGTCAGTTTTAATTACTGGAGGGACGCCTTCTGCAGGACTTTCCAGAGTAGGTAGTTCTTGCTCGGGAGTTTCACTACTCATCGCTTAGCCCATCGAGGATTTGGGAAGGCAACTATGCCCTCAGGAATTGGCGGAAGATCGCAGACATAGCACAAGAGCTGCTGCCAAGCAGATAGATGTGCAGTTAAACCGTCACCGGTGGAGTCGAGTAGGGGAGTCCATGAGGCTCTAATTTCCATTTCGCTGCGGGCAGGTTCATCAGCGATGCCGCCAAAGGCTTGGCTACTGACGAAGGTTACGGTACCGGCAGCCGCGCTGTAGCTAGCGTTGCAATCATCTAGTGCGCTTGTTAGCCAAGACCAGCCAACGCCAGTGAGATAAGGATCTGTAGCAAGATCAGGTTCAATTTCGGCTTTGACGTAGGATACGCAGCGGAACTGGCCATCTCCCCATGCGGGATTTCCTGCAGGGTCATGGAGCAAAATCAAGCGCCCGTTACCTAGCTCTTGCCCACGCGCATCAACATCAGCGGCGATAGCGACGGAATAGGGGGCGATTCGCTGCGGGGGCGGTATTTCTTCGACGCTGATCTCAGCGCGCCACGACATCACCATCAGACTCTCCATCGCTGTCGCAAACCGTGTAGGAAGAGCAGCTAGGGGAGTTTTGGTCATGGGTTGAGGCTAGCTGGGGCTAACCTCAAGATAACGTTGCCACGCCGGGCATCATGGCTGAGTCGGGCTAAAGGTCAGACAGATCGAGTTAATGCAGAAGCGTTCATCGGTAGGGGTGTCATAGCCTTCACCAGCGAAGACATGGCCAAGATGGCTATCGCAGTTGGCGCACCGAACCTCAGTGCGGGGAGGGCCTGGGATCGTCGTATCTGTGAGGTAATGGACGCGGTCTTGGGCTAGAGGAGCAAAGAATGCAGGCCAACCACAGTGACTATCAAATTTTTCAGTGGAGCCGAAGAGTTCGCTACCACACCCCTTGCAGGAGTAGTTGCCGTGGGACGTCGAGTGGGTGAACTCACCGATACCTGGCGCCTCGGTTCCTGCCTCGCGCAAGACGCGGTACTCGAAGGCGGAGAGGCGCTTCTTCCATTCGGCTTCGGTCAGATGAAAAGTCATAACTCCACTGTGCCATGGCACTCAACTAGGGTATGCGTTACGGCATGCTGGTTAGCCTCCCACTGCCATGTGATGAGTATTCGGGCACACTTAAGTGCATGGACATGACCCAGACCTTTGCTGCTGATACTGATGGCTGTGACTACACGGTAGCGATGCAAGATCCCATCACCTCGTTGTTGCGTGCTCCGGCTGGTCCGATCACATTGGCAGATTTTGATACCCGAGCCACCACTGGTTTTCCGAGCCAGAAAGGTAAGGCTGCTGCGGCGTCGCTCACGGAGACGATTGCGCCGATTTTGGCACGCCAGCAAGAACAACTCTTTGCAGGTGGGCGTTCCAGCGATGAAGCTCGCAGAGTTTTGTTGGTATTGCAGGGGATGGATACCTCAGGCAAGGGCGGGGTTATCTCAAACGTCATTGGCATGGTCAATCCTCAAGGAGTGCAGATCACGGCATTCAAGACACCAACGCCACAAGAGCTTTCCCATGATTTCTTATGGAGAATCGATAATGCCAAGCCAAAGGCGGGGATGATCGGTATCTTTGATCGTTCGCACTATGAGGACGTGTTGATCGCGCGAGTGAATAATCTGGTTCCGGACGCTATCTGGCAGGATCGCTATCAGCAGATCAACGAGTGGGAAGCCAAACTTGTCCACGAAGAAAACACCACGATCATCAAGTGCTTCCTTCACCTGAGCAAAGATGAGCAAAAGCAGCGTCTTGCAAAGCGGCTAGAAGATCCCAAAAAATACTGGAAGTACAGCCCTGGGGACCTTGCTGCACGCGCACACTGGGATGAGTATCAAACAGCCTATGAAGCTGCGCTAACGAATTGCAATACCGAGGCGGCGCCCTGGTACATCGTTCCAGCAGATCGAAAGTGGTACCGCAACTGGGCCGTTGCTGAAATCTTGACTCAAGCCCTTGATGGGTTAGATCTTGATTGGCCACCAGCCCAGTTCGATGTAGCTACAGAGAAAGCCAGAGTTGCAGCAAGCTAGCGGTCCTTTTATGCAGCTAGTGCAAGCGAACGCATAGCGGCGACAGCGTAGCTCGACAAAATCTCATCGATAACAGCCTCATCATCTTCAAGAGATCCAGCGACGGCTGCTACCTGCGGTAGTGTCTCCAGCGGCTTGAGCTGAGTCGGAAGCACTGAAAGCACGGCGACACCGATATGACGTTTTCCCTGCCCAGCTAACGACGTGAGTTGCGATCCGGTTTCGTAGGGATCAACACTTGCCACACGAACCGGTAGCCGATGATGTGAACTCCAGACGCGACAGCGACGCTCCATAGCTCTACGATCAACGCCATCAAGGTTGCCATCATGGGCAAGGACTAGCGCATCGAGCTCGCTGGCGCGGTTAGCTGCTAGTGCATCATGAAGGCGACGATCTACAGCATTGAAAAGCGAAGAACCCGCTCCTAGCCCATCGCCGTCATAAATCCGAGCATCGGGGTTATGCGAAGCAAAGTATGAGCGTATGTGATCAGTTGCAGGAGCTGATGGGGTAAACCCAGCAGCGCGTAGCGGGACACAGATGATCTCAGTTACCTCTGGGCTTAGCAGCTTCTTCAAGCCTACGGTTGAAGCTAGCGCGGTATCGGCCGCAGCGCAGATTAGGGATGGGCGTCGTCGTCGGATGTGTTCCTGGAGTCGCGATAGTAGCGCAAGACTCTCGGGAACATTTGGGCTCACAAGGAGGAGTGCTGGTGCGGTCACGATCGATCACCTCACTGGTCCGGACAACCTCTGGTACGTACCATTTATACACTGCTGATGGGTGTCCTGGCAAGGGGCGGAGGGAGATTCAAAGCAAAGACATGAAAAAATCCCCTTCGTTAAACGAAGGGGACTAAATCTGGTGGGCGACGGCAGACTCGAACTGCCGACCTCTTCCGTGTCAGGGAAGCGCGCTAACCAGCTGCGCCAGCCGCCCATGGAGGTCGAGATGGGATTTGAACCCATGTACGCGGATTTGCAGTCCGCTGCCTCGCCTCTCGGCCACTCGACCTTGGGGGTTTTAACACCCTTGCAAGTCGTGCGAGAGACTTGCTCCGAGCGGACGACGAGACTCGAACTCGCGACCCTAACCTTGGCAAGGTTATGCGCTACCAACTGCGCTACGTCCGCATGCACTTTGTTATTGAAACTTGGTGCGTCGAAGACTCTAGTAGAGTTCTAGCAACAAAAGCAAATCGAAACTCT
>CAMQXE010000043.1 GCA_947038745.1 uncultured Propionibacteriaceae bacterium
TTGCATACCTCCTCCAGGAAATGCTTGAGCCTGCGTTGCTTGAGGTATCTGAGCTCCACGCTCCCCGCGATATGCGCTGACGATTGCCGTCGCTATGGGATGCTCCGATGCCTGCTCCACCGCAGCCGCACTCGCCAACATAATTCCTTGTGGTACGCCAAATGCCGCCAATTTCGTCACCTGCATCTGGCCGGTGGTAATGGTTCCAGTTTTATCTAGCAAGATGGTATCGCCCAGACGATTTAGCATCGCCCCAGAACGCTCCAATGCTTCCGGTCCCTTAATCGCAATCCCAAGTTGCGCACCCCGGCCCGTGCCAACAAGTAGCGCAGTCGGAGTTGCCAACCCAAGAGCACAAGGACACGCAATGATCAGCACCGCCACCGCAGCTCCGACTGCCATTGCTAGTGGTGCATCGAAAAATAGCCAGAGCACCAGCGTCAGTGCCGCAATCCCCAGAACCACAGGAACAAAAACCGCTGCAACAGCATCCGCGATACGCTGCGCCTGAGCTTTGCCTAGCTGCGACTGCTCAACAAGCCTGGCTAAGTGCGCTAGCTGAGTATCTGCGCCTACAGAGGTGGCTTCAACCGTAATCTTGCCAGTGGTATTTACCGTCCCACCGATAACGTCTTCAGCCACGGTGACCTCGACGGGAACCGATTCTCCGGTCATCAGAGAGGTATCCAGAGCTGTAGATCCCTCAAGCACTACACCATCAGCAGCTACTGTCTCACCGGGACGCACAACGAAATGATCACCTACCCTCAGCGCCGCAATTGGACGCCGGATCTCAGTAACACTGCCGTCATTTTCGGTACGCAGCACGGCTACGTCTTTTGCTCCGGCAGAAAGTAATGCTCGAACCGCAGCGCCTGCTTGCCGCTTGGCCCGTGCTTCAAGAAAACGCCCTAGCAAGAGGAAGGTGATGATGCCGCATGCTGCCTCGAAATAGATTGCTGCCGCACCGCCTCCACGGGTCAGTTTCCATGTCATTGTGTGCCGCATGCCGATCTTTCCAGCATGAGTAAAAAGCAAGGCATAGAGCGACCAGCCCCATGCTGCGAGCGTGCCTACGCTGATGAGCGTATCCATCGTGGCCATACCATGGCGTAGGTTGCTCAACGTAGTGCGATGGAAGCGCCAACCACAACCAAAAACAACGACTGTGGCAAGCACGAGTGCTGCCCATTGCCAGCCGGGGAATTGCAGCGCTGACACCATTGAGCAGACGATCACCGGTATAGATAACGCTGCCGCAAGTAATAGTTGCCGCAACAGTGCACGGCTGGGATCGATGTCGCCAGCTATGTACTCCGGGGAAGGTTCGACTGCGCCATAACCAGCGGCCACTACAGTGGCGATCAGTTCAGCAACCGGAAGTGGGCGATCTAGCTCAATATGAGCCTTTTCTGTAGCGTAGTTAACGCTTGCATGGACGCCGTCGATTTTGTTGAGTTTCTTCTCAATTCGAGCAGCACATGATGCACATGTCATGCCCTCTAGATGGAGTTCGACGTCCTCGACGGCATTCACTGCTAGTTCTCGACGACGGTGTAGTCGCCAGCTTCTGCCACCGCAGCCATGACATCGGCAAAGGGCAAAGCTGCCTCAGCAGTAATGCTCATTGAGCCATCAAGCTGTACGGATACTTCCGTAACACCGGAAAGTGCTTTGATTTCCTCAGTAACGTGAGCAACGCAGCGGCCGCAGGTCATCCCGGTCACGGTGTACATCGTGGTAGTCATGCACCCAACTTTATGCGGTTATTTGCACGGGGCAAGGGGGATTGCAGAGCACTGTGGAAAATCTGTGGAAAACTTTCTTGATATTTCTCTTGATTCCCCGCACGTCGTACTGAAAATCGGTGTATAGGCCGCCCTGCCTCGCCTGTCGATACTAATCTCACGTCACAGAATTATTTTCTATGCACATAACAATACGTGCATTATCCCTTGTCAGAGGCATTTCTTAAGAGCTGATTCACAGTTATCCACAGCGTGATCCCCAGGTTATCCCCGGGCCTACCAGAGATTCCCACAGATCACCCATAGTTATCCACATGTGCCTGTGGAGGACACGCCACTGGCCTCTTGGCACAGCACAGTGTTGGGGCCTAGAGTCATGGATCACGTGCCGGAGATCGCTACGGATCTCCAACGGTCTTCACGGAATTGTCAGTGCCACCGCGTACTGTCGGAATGGCACTCACAGAAGGGGAGAACGTGTCGCTCACTGAGCTTGATTTTGACGAGGCACATGCGTCGCAAATTGACCGCACACCACCACAAGATGTCCCAGCAGAACAGTCAGTTCTCGGGGCTATGCTGCTGTCTAAAGATGCTATTGCTGACGTTTCTGAGATCCTCAAAGGTGCCGATTTCTATCAGCCCAAGCACGAACTGATTTTTGACGCGATCCTTGAGCTTTATTCACGCGGCGAGCCTGCGGACGCTATCACGGTGGCTTCCTCGCTGACCAAGCGCTACCCCATCACACAGTGGGGCGGCCCGATCTACCTCACCGATCTCTTGGCATCGGTTTCGATTGCCTCTAATGCCGAATACTACGCCCGGATTGTGGCTGAAAAAGCCACTCTGCGGCGCCTATTAGAAGCCTCTATCCGCATTAGCCAGATGGCGATGCAGGGCCAAGGCGATGCCCGCGACATTGTAGATACCGCGCAGCAAGCCATCTATAACGTCAGCACTGGTAAAACCACTGAGGATTACCGTCCACTGACCGAATTAATGCAGCCAGTTATTGACGAGATCGAGTTACTCAGCCAACGCCAAGGCGAAATGTCTGGTGTTCCCACTGGTTTTGCTGGGCTGGATGAGCTTACTCATGGTCTTCATCCTGGACAGATGGTGATCATCGCCGCCCGTCCTGCTGTTGGTAAATCAACACTTGGCCTTGATATCTGCCGCTCAGCCTCCATCAAACACGGCTTAACCAGTGCGATCTTCTCCCTGGAAATGAGCCAGTCAGAAATTGTCACCCGGCTCTTGTCAGCGGAAGCCAGCATTAACTTCTCTAGCCTACGTAAGGGCGATCTGCGAGATGACGATTGGGAACGCATTGCAGAAGTGACGTCGCGCGTCTCTGCAGCGCCGATGTTCATTGACGACTCGCCAAACCTCACCATGATGGAGATCCGGGCTAAGGCTCGCCGGCTTAAGCAAACCCAGGATCTACGTCTCGTCGTTATTGACTACCTCCAGCTCATGAGTTCCGGAAAACGCGTCGAATCGCGCCAGCTAGAGGTCTCAGAGTTCTCACGTCAGATCAAGTTGCTAGCAAAGGAGCTAGAGATCCCCGTTATCGCGATCTCACAGCTCAACCGTGGCCCTGAACAGCGCACCGGTGGAAAGCCTATGATGAGCGATCTTCGTGAATCCGGCTCTCTGGAGCAAGACGCAGATATCGTGATTTTGCTCCACCGCGAGGACATTACGAACAATATTTCTTCTGCAGGAAATGCTGATTTCATCGTGGCTAAGAACCGTGGTGGTCGTACCGATACCTTGCATGTCGGCTTCCAAGGCCACTATTCACGCTTCACTGAGCAAGCCTTTGCTTAGCTCCTCTTGTCGAACAGTCAAAGCTCAGGCCGATAGACTCCCGCCATGGGCAAGTCAAAGACAGCTTTAGGAGCGGTGCTCGCTCTTTGCGTTGTTCTTGTTGCTGCTTTGCTCGGAAGCGGTGGCATCGCACCACCTGCCTGGTCTTTCTCCTCCCCCGAACATCGGGTAACCCGTCCTGGGGAGGATCTTCGCGCTATCGAGCAGAACTGGCGCTGGCGATTAAGTGCTATTCCCATCGATCTTGCTGTCGGCAAAGAATCTCGATGTTTCTATCAGTCGCAGCCAGAGTCGCATATCTGGCGTCAGTATCAGATCATCGCGCCTCAGGTTATCTGTGGCCCTTATCGGCCGCTTGCAAGTGAAACCACGCTCTGGGACGTTGCAACTATGCAGTACGACCCAATAACAAAGTCCCTATCAATCACTGGGCAGGGGGCTTTTAGCCCCGGCAAGCCTCTGCCAGATAGCCGCGGGACACGCCCCGACGGCAAAGTGCCCCAATTTGGCATAGATCTCCCTGAGCCAGATTCTCCTATGGCTGAAGTTGGCGACGTCGTGACCGTTGCCGAGGGTACGTTGCGGGAGCAAACGAATCTCCCCAACATCATCCGCGTGCCTGGTTGGGAGTTTGCTTTCACAGTAGGCAAGCATGAGCGCTTCGGCACTATCTCTAATCGTCGTTCAGCCCCGGATGGCTCCTCTTTCTTAACGCTAAAAACTTTCCCTACCGCGATTGGAGAAGCTCCGGCTAAACCGGTGGGTTTGTCTATCATCGCTGATGGAAAGCAGTTTCCGATCGAGAACGCTACGGCTCCGCAAGAAGTTGGGGTAGCCCTTCCTGCTAGTGCTAAAAAGGTTCAGATAGCTGTAACTTTTGATGGCCTAACGCAGACGTTAGACGTCTCCGACGGAGCCCGCGTCCCCGGTGGTGCAGCGCTCCTTTACGAAACCAGTCGCGCTGCACTAGTCGCTGGGCCGACACCGTTTAGCTCAGGTTCCCCCACGGCAGTTGGCCCATATGTCAATGGCTCTCTCAACCCCGTGGGAACCTCTATCAGCGCCTGGGATTCTGCTTTGGGGTGGGCCCCTGAAGGTTCCATGTGGGTCACTATTGATTCTGCAGTTGCTGTTACTCAATTTCAGTACACCGGAGTACAACTTGATGATCAGTACCGGGTACAAACCGTAGCTCCGGCATTGTCGTCTGCGGCCAGCGTTGCTGCTCGCAGCCATGACGTGCAGCTCACTAACAGCGGTATCGTCATGCGAACTACCGTTCAGGTGCCTTTGACCCCGGGAGTAGTCCCCCTCACCTTGGCGCTCAAAGCCACCGGCACCAAAAGCGCGCCCAGCACCACAGCTAACCCAGAACAGCTCACTGCCGAACTCAGTTTTAGCACGACGATCACCGTGATCTGATCGTAAATTACGACCGCTACTGCACTCGGTTTAGCGTCTGTATTATCGACAAAAGGCTAATCTTTCCCTCACACCAGCAATATCTAGTGCTAAATAACACTTTTCTGCCTAGAGTGAGGGGTATGACTCAGCCGCAGAACCCCAGCGACCCGAACCAGTCGCCATATCAGCAGAACCCTTACCAGCAGAATCCTCAGCCGGAGAGCCCCTACCAGGCCAGCCCATACCAGCCCGCCCAAGGCCAGATTCCTTACCCCGGACAGCAGCCAGACTATGGTCAGCCCACATTCCAATCACCAGCCCCCGTCAAGCGTGGTGGCAAAGGTGGAATGATCACATTCTTTATTGGCCTAGGAATATTGGTTCTCGCGGTAATCTTCATCATTATCAGCGCCGTCAGCTATTCCTCTGCTTGATAACGCAACCACCTTTACCTCCACCACAACGGTTACTGGCGGTTCCGCCAGCGGCGAGATAGCCATGATTATGGCCACTGATCCGACGTCGCCTTCTTGTAAGGTAACTGACCCGACGGGTGCCCCAGTATCACTTGACACCTCGAACAATTCGAATGCTGCTAGTAGCGGGAGTACTGCCATTGGTGGGTTCCAGCCCACGATGTCAGGTGACTACACCGTGACCTGCACCGGAGCCAAAGACTTCTCCATCATGAAGATGGATGTTATGAAGTTCGTTGCCCCCGGTTTGCTCATGCTAGCCGGCATCTTGCTGCTACCTCTTGGTTTCATCGTTGGGTTGATTGGCCTCATCCTCTGGCTTACTGGTCGACGTAAATTCGTCCAGGCCTAGCCGCTGTATTACTTCAGTGTCGGTGTTCCGTTTCCGGAGCACCGACACTGTCATTTGTGACCTAGCTTATGGAACTTAAGCTCGCCCTAGCCGTAAGAGATGAAGCCGTATAAGCTCACTGCATGACTGAGTATCGTGCAGCAGAGAAGCTCGCCGGCGTTCGCTATGACGTCCGTGGGCCGAACCTCGTCGAGGCCAATAAAATGGAAGCCGCCGGCGAGAAGATCATTAAGCTCAACATCGGCAATACCGGCCCGTTCGGTTACGCCGCCCCCCAGCCTCTCGTCGACATGATGGTCGAGAACATGCAAAGCGCAACGGGATATTCCGATTCGCGTGGCATCGTCCCGGCGCGACAGGCTGTTGTCGATTACTACGCCACCAAGAACATCCCTGTTGATGTGGAGCATGTGCTCATCGGCAATGGTGCATCCGAGTTGATTTCGATCATTCTCAACGCGCTACTTGACGACGGCGATGAGATCTTGCTTCCTGCACCGGATTACCCGCTTTGGACGGGCGCTTCGATGCTTTCTGGCGGCAAGGTCGTCCACTACCTTTGCGATGAGAATAACGACTGGAATCCTGATCTCGAAGATATCCGTTCCAAGATCACGCCAAAGACCAAGGCAATCACGCTGATTAACCCGAATAACCCCACGGGTGCGGTCTACTCTCGTGAGATCTTGCAGCAGATCGTGGATCTTGCCCGCGAGCACCACCTCATCATCTTCTCTGATGAAATCTACGAGAAGGTGCTGATGCCGGGTGCTATTCATACACCGACAGCCGAGATCGCTGGCGACGACGTTCTTGTCTTCACATTCGGTGGCCTGTCTAAGGCTTACCGCGTCTGTGGTTACCGTTCTGGCTGGGCTTTCCCCACCGGTCCATTGCACGAGATGGGTAAGCTCTGGGACGGCATTATGTTGCTGGCCTCGATGCGTTTGTGTGCAAACGTTCCTGGCCAATTCGCCGTCAAAGCTGCTTTGGAGCAGGACAATTCGATTGCCGATCTCATGGTTCCGGGCGGTCGTATCTACGAGCAGCTCACTGCCGCAGCGCAGTTGCTCAATGAGATGCCAGGAGTTTCCTGCGTTCCGGCCCAAGGCTCGCTCTACGTTTTCCCACGTCTTGATCCTGAGGTTTACCCGATCAAGGACGATGAAAAGTGGGCACTTGAACTGCTCAAGGCTAAGAAGATTCTGGTGACCCATGGTCGTGGCTTCAACTGGCCTGCCCCGGATCACTTCCGCTTGGTAGCACTCCCAGAAACCAACCAGATCATCGAAGCGCTTGGTCGCGTTGGCGAGTTCTTGGAAGATATGCGCGAGGGTCGCATTCCCATGATGTGATCTCCCTAAAATGCACGATGGCAGCTCCTCTAGGGGCTGCCATCGTGCGTTAGATGAGATTTAGTTCGGCCAGGCGCCACGAACGTAGGGTTGCGGAAAAGCTATGTCGAGGCCAAGCTCATGGGCAATACGTTGCGGGAACGACGGCTCGCGTAGGCCCACACGACCAACGAAGGCGGCATCGACTCGGGTAAGTGCTTGCGCAACATCGTCTGCGGTAGTGAGCAAACCAACGCCAGCAACGGGCATCCCGGTCTCACCGATGGCCTGGGCAAAAGGTAGTTGGTAACCAGCCGATAGCGCAATATCCACCATCGCATTACCTCCGGTAGAGATGTCCATGAGATCAACTCCATGATCGGCTAATACCTTGGCTAGGGCTACCGAATCGTCCTGTCCCCAGCCACCATCAATCCAATCAGTTGCCGAAATACGTACCAAGAGGGGTCCGTCCCAAACGGAACGCAAAGCATCAACCACACGCACGAGTAGGCGCATCCGGTTCTCCCGCGAGCCGCCATATTCATCAGTTCGCTGATTCGATAGCGGCGAGAGGAACTGGTGTAGCAGGTAACCGTGTGCAGCATGGATCTCAATAACGTCAAAACCTGCGTCCTCAGCTCGCTGTGCAGCGTCGATAAAGAGACCCACAACTTCGTCAATGTCGGTATGGCTCATTTCATGTGGCACTGGATAACCGGGGAAAGCTACCGGAGAAGGCCCAAAGGCTTCACCGACGCCGTCAGCCTTGCGCCCTGCGTGGGCAAGCTGAACTGCCATAACCGCACCATAGGTATGGCAGAAATCGACGATCCGGGCCCATGCTGGAACCTGTTCATCGCTCCATAGCCCGACGTCGCGTCCAGTAATACGACCGTTTGGAGTGATAGCTGTGGCTTCGGTCATGATGAGACCAAATCCCCCCAGCGCGCGGGCCCCGTAGTGCGCTAGATGGAAATCTGTGGGAATACCCTGCGCATCGGTCGAATAGGTACACATCGGCGATAGCCAGACCCGGTTGGGGATAGTTAATGACCGTAGTGTGAGTGGATCAGTGAGTAAAGCCATGGGTTCTCCAATCGTCAATCACTTATCAGCCTAGCCAGATGCTCCAAAGTAACGAACTAGTGAGAACTAAGCGCCAGCTCAGCTCGCCGCATTGCAGTGGCCCGATCCAATTCAGCGGTAGCAAAAGCTACGCCAACACCAAGCTCGCAGTGCGGAATCATGGCATGTACTGGGCCTGGTGCGGTATCCGCAGAAACCCTCGCAATCCCAAGTTTTTTGTCGATGGGGCCTTGCTGCACTCGAACAGATTGAATCCTCTGGTGCGGTACGAGATAGGTCCGCAGCCGCCATACACCCCGCTCAATGACAAGGAAGGACTCATCAATGCCATAGCGTGTACCCCGCCACGCAATGGGATGGAAGTACCGGTGCTTAGGTGAAACCTGCTGCAGTTGAACAGCATTGCGGTGAAACTCCGGCAAACAGGCATTCAACGCAATACCTAGCTCCTTAGCAGTGCCGCAGGGCAGAAGCACAGCGGATGTACCCGCGTCGTCGCTCGTCTCATGCCCATAGCCCAAGACATCAATCTCGACGTGG
>CAMQXE010000044.1 GCA_947038745.1 uncultured Propionibacteriaceae bacterium
ACACTGCAGAAATAACCGCAGCAAACAACGTTAAGTGCAGCGTTTGCAGAAGGGAGAACAAAAAGAAAGAACCGGCCAGAGTTATAGGCTTTAGGCTATGGCGTTGCAGTTTCGTGAACTTGATCTGACAGATAGTGCTGAGGTTCAGTCTTTTCTGGACCTCGATACTCAGCTATGCCGCGAACTAATGCCGGACTATCAGCCGCGTAGCATTGCAGACTTTATCGTCGCAGCAAGTTCAACGCGTCCTGGGCAAGAGGATCAGCACTGGTTGGCCATTCTCAATGGGGAACTTGTGGGGAGTTGCCAGGTGTGGGGCGCAGCCGAAGGGGAGTCAGACGCTGATAAGCGGGGGCTTTGTATCGAGATTGCACAGCAATATCGTCGTAGAGGTTATGGCAGAGAGTTCCTTGCCTTTATCGAGAATCAGATACCATCGCGCTGCAAAATCTTGCTTGGAGAAATCGAGTGGTCACAAGGTAGTGCCCGCGAGCTAAGCAGCAGTGGTTTTGCGCTCAGCAACGGCTACGAGCGAGTATCGGCGGGCAAGGTCCGTCAGTTGTTATGGCCGGTGGACGCTACGGCGTTGATAGTCCATAGGTCGCTGCCAGAAGGCTATACCCTCGTTAGTTACGTCGATGGCATCCCGAAGCATTATCGGGAAAGTTTTGGCCGGCTCTATGGAATGGTCAGCGTTGATGCCCCGTCGGGGGATGTGGACTGGCAAGCCACTGTGCTCTCACCCAAGCGGTATGTGCAGCGAGCAGAGCATGTCCGTGCTAGGCAGTGCAGGCTATTAGAAACTATTGCCATCTATGACGAGAATGTCGTGGCGTTAGCTGCTCTTGAAATCCCTCATGATCCACTGAGGCGTATGAATGTTGATGTCACATATGTCGATCCAGCGCACCGTGGCCGCGGGCTAGGTTTTGCGGTCAAGGCAGAGCTTGAGCGGCAGCTACTTCGGATGGGGATCACAAACCCTTCGATTCATACGTATAACGACGATGAGAATCACGCAATGATCGCAATCAACGAGCAGCTTGGATTCACCGTGGACAAAGTGTGCCAGGTGTATCGCAAAAATCGTTGATCAAGGATCCAGATTTCACCTGTGGACAGGTAAAATCTGGATCCTTATTGAGGAGAGGGTAGACTTAAGTTCATTGTGACTACTGACGAATTAGGCCGCGCGCGCCGCCGACATACCCTCATCCAGTTCATCAAGTTTGGTGTTGTGGGTGGTTCGGGCTTCCTCGTAAATCTTTTCGTGGCCTTCGTCATGAACAAGCTAAATGGCGGAACTAGCCATGCGCAGGACATCTTGTTTCCTATTGCCGGGACGCAGTTCAACTTCCGGTTCTCGAACCTGGTATGGGTCGTAGCTTTCCTTATTGCCAACCCATTCAATTTCCAGCTAAACCGCTGGTGGACGTTCAAGAGCAACGGGCATGCTAGCTGGTGGAAAGAGTTTTGGCCGTTCTTCTTGGTAGGTCTGGTCGCTGCCGTGGTTGGATTCTTCGTCAAGATCTTGTTCACGAATCCGACGTCATTCGCGTACTTGCCAGAGCCGTTCTGGCACGAGGGTAAAGGCTTGCACTCGCGAGAATACTGGTCGCAGATGTTGGCAGTAATCTTGACTATTCCGATCAACTTCATTGTGAATAAGATCTGGACTTTCCGCGCTGTCCGTCACCTTGCCCCTGGTACTGATTTAAAGGACTAACCTCTTTCTATGTATCTCAAGTCACTGACGCTACGCGGCTTCAAGTCGTTCGCATCAGCGACTACGCTCAATTTTGAGCCAGGAATCACCTGCATCGTTGGCCCGAATGGGTCGGGAAAATCTAACGTTGTTGATGCGCTGAGCTGGGTGATGGGGGAGCAAGGCGCCAAGCATTTGCGTGGCGGGAAGATGGATGACGTCATCTTCGCAGGCACTACCGACCGTGCTCCTCTTGGCCGAGCTGAGGTCGTTCTCACGATCGACAACTCCGACGGTGCGCTGCCGATTGATTTCACTGAAGTCACGATTTCACGCACCATGTTTCGCTCTGGCGGATCGGAATACGCCATCAACGGGCATGCTTGCCGCCTCCTTGACGTGCAGGAGCTGTTATCCGATTCCGGTATCGGTCGAGAAATGCATGTCATCGTCGGGCAAGGGCAGCTCGACACGATCTTGTCCGCTACCCCAGAACAGCGCAGAGGTTTCATTGAGGAGGCGGCCGGCGTACTGAAACACCGACGTCGCAAAGAGAAAGCTGTCCGTAAGTTGGATGCCACCGAGGGCAATCTCAACCGGGTCAGCGATCTGTTAGGCGAGATTCGTCGCCAGCTTAAACCCTTGAGCAAGCAAGCAGAAGTAGCCCGGAAAGCAGCCCTGATTCAAGCTGAAGTTCGCGACGCTAAAGCCCGTTTGATCGCTGACGATCTGGTGCAAGCTCAGCTTGCACTACAGGCAGATCTAGCTGATGAAGCAGCAGTGCTTCAACGACGTAAGCACACAGAGGGCGCACTAAACGCTGCTCGGGAAGCAGAGAACGAGGCTGAAGAAGCGATGCGGCAGGCCTTGCCGACGCTCTCACAGGCTCAAGAGACGTGGTATGGGCTTGCCGCACTTCGGGAGCGAGTTGCTTCCACCATGACGATTGCAGCTGAGCGAATGCGATACGCAGAAGATATTGATACCGGAACAGACCGCCCTACACGTGATCCGGTAGCAATCGAGAAAGAAGCTGATGCGGTTGCTGCCATTGAGACTCAGCTTCGTGCAGACGCTGAAGTCAAGGCTGCTGCATTAGCAAAGGTGAGCGAAGAACGCGCTGCTGCAGAAGTAGCACACGCTCAAGAGGACCGTCAGCTTGCTATACAGCTGCGTGCTGCTGCCGATCGTCGAGAAGGATTGGCCAGATTGCAGGGCCAAGTAAACTCCTTAACATCACGTACAGACGCTGCTGCTGAGCAAATAGCCCGCTTGGAAATATCGCAGCAGCAGGCCGCTTCTCGTGCGGCTGAGGCATTGAAGAAGTTCACCGCATTAGAGGCTCAAGTTGCCGGCCTTGATGAGGGTGAGATAGATCTTGACGCCAACTACGAAACAGCTTCAGAGATTTTAGAGCGGATCACTGAGCGGCTGGCTGAGCTTACCCAGAAAGAGCAAGAACAAAACCAGATTCGAGCCTCGCTTGTAGCTCGTCTTGATGGTTTACGGTTAGGTCTCGCGCGCAAAGATGCCGGAGCAGCGTTGCTTGCTGCTACCGGACAGGTGTCTGGCATCGTGGGCCCGGTGGCGTCATTGCTTCGTGTCGAAAAGGGGTACGAAGCTGCGGTTACTGCAGCGCTGGGGAGTGCAGCCGATGCGGTGGCCGTCGAAGATCTCGACACCGTCACCGCAGCATTAACCCATCTCAAAGAAGAGGACTTAGGCCGTGCGGGGCTCCTCGTCGGAGGTGGGCTGAAGGGCTCGAATATATGGCCGACCTTGCCTTCCGGGGCGCGCTACGCCATAGAGACTGTGGAGTGTGCGCAACAGCTACAGACAGCAGTGGCTCGCCTTGTCGCAGGCATGGCTGTCGTCGATGATCTGGCGGCCGCGAAGCGACTGGTGGAAACACTTCCAGATGTGACGGCAATTACGCGGGCAGGTGATGTCATCAGTAGTTGGTTTGCTTCTGGTGGATCGGCGTCGCAGCCCTCCATGCTAGAAATGCAGGCAGCGGTAGATATTGCTGAACAACAGCTGACAGCTGCTGAACATGCTGTGGAAAAGACTCGCTTTGCGCGTGCGGCAGCAATACGGGAGCAGGAGCAAGCACAAGAACAGGTAGATACTGCCTTGGCTCGACTCCATGAATCGGACGCGCGGGTGGCTGCAGTCGCAGAGGAGCTAGGGCAACTCAACCAGACTGCTAGAGCGGCAGAAGGGGAATCCCAACGGATATCGGAGTCGATCCAGCAAGCAGCACAGGCTCGTGACAAAGATGCTGCAGGGCTTGCTGATCTTGAACAACGGCTGGTGGCTGCGCGTGAAGAAAAGGCCACTGCCGATCCTGATGCTACTGAGCGCGATCGGCTCGCTGAAGCTGCCCGGAAGCTGCGCAGTAGCGAGATGGAAACTCGCCTTGCACTTCGTACAGTAGAGGAGCGCGCTCGCGGTTACGCAGGAAGAGTTGAGGCCTTGCGTAAACAAGCTCACCATGAGCGTGATGCCATCGCGAAAGCTAGCGCGCGTAGAGAACAGTTGCGCCGCGAAGCAGAGCTCGCAACGGCTGTAGCAACAGCAGGGTCCTGGTTGTTGGCGCGCGTCGATGAGGTCAGGCAACGGGCTACTACTGCGCGGCAAGAGGCTGAGCTATTACGTGGCAAAGCCGATGAGAAGGTACAACAGTCGCGTCTGGATGCACGACGTCTTGCCAAGGAGCTTGAAGAACTCGTTGATTCTGCGCACCGCGATGAGATGGCTCGTACACAGCAGCGGCTACGTTTAGAAGCACTTGCTGAGAAGGCGATGACTGAGCTTGGTCTTAGCGTGGATGTGCTAACCCAGGAATATGGGCCTGATCAGCTAATTCCGGTTCTTATCAGCGCTGATGGACAACCGTTGACTGATGAGGAGGAAGCTCCTGAACCGGTACCCTTCGTCCGCGAAGAGCAGGCTAAACGCCTGCGAATAGCGGAGCGTCAATTGTCAGTGCTAGGGAGGGTGAACCCTCTGGCGTTGGAAGAGTATGACGCGATGCAGGAACGTCATGCTTTCCTTGCAGAACAGCTAGAAGATGTACGCAAGACCCGTGCTGATCTCCAGGACATCATCAGCGATGTTGATCGTCGTGTCGAGGAAGTTTTTGCTGCGGCTTATGCTGACGTGGAACAAGCCTTTGAGCGGGTTTTTGCCCGGCTCTTCCCAGGTGGCGAAGGCAAACTCATCTTGACTGAACCAGGGCAATGGCTCACCACCGGTATAGATGTTGAGGCCCGCCCGGCAGGTAAGAAAGTGAAGCGACTGTCGCTGCTTTCAGGTGGGGAACGGTCCCTGGTTGCGGTTGCATTCCTGGTTTCTCTTTTCATGGCACGTCCATCACCGTTCTACATCCTCGATGAAGTCGAAGCGGCGTTAGACGACACCAACTTGGGGCGCTTGCTGGAGATATATGAGGAGTTGCGACGAAACTCTCAGTTGCTGGTGATTACTCACCATAAGCGCACGATGGAGGTTGCGGACTCGCTTTATGGCGTCACGATGCGCGGAGATGGAGTATCTACAGTGATTAGTCAGAGGCTAGTTCGCCAGACCTAACGGTTTGCGTAGCGACGACATGAGTAATGCTCCCCTAAGATGGGGGAGTGAATACTTTCTACTGGTGCATCGTCGCTACCATTGCAGCGCTCATCCTGGCCGCTGTCAGTATCATCATCGTCAGCAACCGTAAGGCGCTTGAAGCTGGTGAGAGCCAGCAGGAGCTTCCGGCTGAGCCAACGGCAGAAGATATCGCCGAAGGTGAACTTGTTGATGAGGATGAGGCCGAAACGGGTGAGCCTGACTCGGCTCTCGATATTCCTGAAGCGCCAGCCACTCGGCTCACCAGGCTTCGCCGCAAACTCGCTTCTACGAATAATCCATTTGCTCGCGGCTTGCTGAGCTTGCTGGCACAAGATCAGATCTCTGAAGATACCTGGGACGACTTTGAAACATCGTTGATCTCTGCCGATATGGGAGTGGGGCCAACTACTCAACTGACCCAGAATCTACGTAAGCGCCTCTCTATCGACGGAGTAAAAGACCCAGATGAAGCTAAGGCAATTCTGCGATCTGAATTGCTTGCCCTCGTAGATCCGTCAATGGACCGGACGCTGCATACTCAGCGCCTCGATGAACAAACTCCGGCAGTGGTACTAGTCGTGGGCGTCAATGGCACTGGCAAGACGACGACGGTTGGCAAACTATCGCGGGTTTTGGTCTCTGAGGGCAAGACAGTGCTCCTGGGCGCTGCAGATACTTTCCGTGCTGCTGCTGCTGAACAGCTTGCGACTTGGGGCGAGCGCGTCGGTGTTGAGACGGTTCGTGGACCCGAGAATGGCGATCCGGCAAGTGTTGCTTTCGATGCGGTAAATACCGGTGTGTCGCGCAACGTTGATATCGTGCTGGTTGATACTGCCGGGCGCTTACACACCAAGACCGGCCTCATGGATGAGCTGGGCAAAGTCAAGCGCGTGATCGAGAAGAAGGCTCCAGTTTCTGAGGTGCTTCTGGTTCTTGACGCTACTACTGGACAGAACGGGCTAACCCAGGCGCGTATTTTTGCCGAGGTCGTCGATGTGACTGGGATCGTGCTGACTAAGCTCGATGGGTCAGCAAAGGGTGGCATCGTGATTCAGGTGCAGCAGGAGCTAGGCGTTCCAGTCAAACTTATTGGCTTGGGCGAAGGTGTCGATGATCTTGCGCCGTTCGATGCGGAGCAGTTCGTCGATGCGCTCCTCTCACAGGACTCGTAATATGCTGCTGGCCCCCGATACTTTATCGGGGGCCAGCAGTGCAGTTAGGGCGTCAGATTGGGGAGCGCCTCACGGCGCGTGGCCGCTCAAAGCGGCGAAAGTTGGAGCCCGGGGCTACCGCAATCTGACGTTGGATTGAGCATAAGCGACTTTTGGTATTCCGTAGGCAAAATTGAGTTATTCGAGACGACTTATATCCCATAGTGCAGCGCAGGTGTTGAGATCGTCGCAGAGAAGTTTTAGCTGCTGGGCTTTTTCTGCGGCTCTCCCAAGTGTGTTGCGCCCCTGAGCTACGGTGTCACAGACAGCGGCAGCTTGACGTAACGCCGTAGCGAAGTTGCCAGTGAAAGCACCGCGTAAAATCTCATCAGCGGTGCTGCGCACCTGTGCAGGGACGAGGGAATCAGCGGGGGTAGCTGCTGCTAGCCCTGCCTGATATTCCTGGGCCACCTCATCGCTGCTGTGAGTCATCCATTCGCGCACAAGATAAAGCCGGTATAGCGCGCCAGGGAGCGAGTGTGCCGGGCGAGTCTCCCAAAGATCAGCCAATGTCGCGATCCCGACATCATCAGTAACGGAGATGAGGCGTTGCGTGAGTTCTGGGTCAGCAGGATGCAAGTGAAGCAGCGCTGCAGCAGTGTCGTGGGCAGCGTGGAGTCGGGTAATTGGGTCGCTACGTTCGGCTAGAGCTTCCAAAGATGCGGGCTCTTGGTAGCTCGGGCGATGCGGCTTAGGAATATCTGCCATGCCGCCATGCTAATCAGATAGGTGCCAGAAATCCCGGAAATGGAGGCTTCGAGGTGTTAGATAGGCGATTTTGGTAAAAATCTGGGTGCTCAGGGACACATGGCGTGGGGATAAGATGCTGTTAAAGCTCGCTGGCAGGTAAACTCTGCACGTCTACCTGAAAGGCGAGATCTGTGTTCGATACTTTGCAAGACCGGCTTAATGCGACGTTCCGTAACCTGCGCGGTAAGGGGCGGCTGTCTGATCAAGACATCGACGACACTTGTCGCGAGATTCGTATCGCGCTGCTCGAAGCCGATGTCAATCTGGCAGTGGTGAAGGAGTTCATCGCTAATGTCAAGATGCGCGCAAAAGGTACTGAGCTATCAGGTGCGCTTAATCCCACACAACAGATCATCAAGATCGTTAATGATGAACTCGTCAAGATTCTTGGTGGCGAGACTCGAACGTTGGCGTTCTCAAAGCGTCCGCCGACGGTCATCATGCTTGCCGGTTTGCAAGGCGCGGGTAAGACCACTCTGGCGGGAAAGCTCGCTTTTTGGCTGAAAGAGCAGGGGCATTCGCCGCTCCTTGTCGCTGCTGATCTTCAGCGACCGAATGCCGTAAATCAGCTAACTATCGTTGGTGAGCGTGCAGGAGTTGCTACTTTTGCGCCTCAGCCTGGTAACGGAGTTGGGGACCCGGTTCAGGTAGCGCGCGATTCATTGGCTGAAGCAGAGCGCAAGCTGTATGACGTCGTCATTGTCGATACCGCTGGCCGCTTGGGTATTGATGCGGAGTTGATGCGCCAGGCTGCCGATATCAAGGCTGCTGTCAATCCTGACAATGTCTTGTTCGTTGTCGACGCGATGATCGGTCAAGATGCTGTGAACACGGCCCAGGCTTTCGAGCAAGGGGTTGGGTATGACGGTGTCGTGCTTTCGAAGCTGGATGGCGACGCTCGCGGCGGTGCAGCTTTGTCGATTGCCAGAGTCACTGGCAAGCCGATCATGTTTGCCTCTAATGGTGAGAATCTAAAAGATTTCGATGTATTCCATCCGGACCGTATGGCCAGCCGCATTCTTGGCATGGGTGACATGCTTACGCTCATTGAGCAGGCTGAGAAAGCTTTTGACGCAGAGCAGTCACGTAAGGCTGCTGAAAAGCTTTTAGCCGGTAAAGGTGAGTTTGGCCTTGACGATTTCTTGGCGCAAATGCAGCAGCTGCGCAAGATGGGATCGATGTCGAAGATCCTGGGAATGTTGCCAGGGATGGGTGCGGTCAAAGAGCAGCTTGCGAACTTTGACGAGCGTGAAATTGACCGCATCGAAGCCATGATCAAGTCCATGACGCCTGCAGAGCGGGCTAATCCCAA
>CAMQXE010000045.1 GCA_947038745.1 uncultured Propionibacteriaceae bacterium
GGGTACTCCTTTGTTGAACCCACTGTAACTAGTAATGCTATGAAAGCCCAGCGCTGGGCCGCATAGGCGGGCAGGTGTTATCAGGAAAACTTTCCTGTAGCTCAAAATGCCACGGCTCATTCTCGTAGCGTCGGCATAGCCCAAAATGGTCCTGATTTTGCCATAGCCATAATTGGCCCTCGGGCGTTCCCTGGACGTCAATAGCCATTCCACGAACATGGGCAGAATCCCATGGCGTCATTACCCAGCGCATTGCTTCATCGACGCTGCCGTACTTGGCTATAGCTTCATCGAGGAGCTGCTGTTGAGCCGCTGGTGGGCGGTATGACGAGTTCAATGAGAAGGTAAATCCAACGGCAGCGCCATCTTTTTGAACACGGTCAAAGGCAGCCATCAATCGGGGATCTGTGCCATGCCCATCATCGGGAACTATCGGGTAAGGAGTTGCCGGTGTGGCAAGACGATAGGCAGGGGTGACATACGGAGAAGGTGTCGTTTGCGGCTCAGTAAATCGACTTAGATCAAGCGCGCAGGAGGTTACGAATAGTACGCACACGACGGCGCTACCTATCATGGGTAGCGCCCGTCGAGGGTGCTTAGCGAAACCTCGCAAGATCATTTCTTGCCACCATATTGCTCAATGACATTGACAAATTGTGCGGCCGGCAAGGCTCCAGAGATTGGGGTCGTATTGATGAGGAAGAATGGCGTGGAGTTTAAGCCAAGCTCCTTAGCTTCTGCCGTGTCCGCCACGATTTGCTGCTGGATATTTGCCGATGTGCGGTCAGCGTTGAACTTGTCAAGATCGCTGATACCGACACGTTTTGCAAGATCAATGATGATTTCGTCGGTAACGTCGGGATGCCCGTGGCCGGTATGTATTTCCCAAATAGCATGAGCGTATTCCCAATATTTGCCTTGGCTGCCTGCCGCCCGAGCCGCTGCAGCCGCCGCGACGGACTGGTCACCAAAGATCGTCAAGTCGCGGAACTCAATCCGTAATGATCCTGAATCCAGGTATGGCTGGAGCTGCTCAAGGGATTCAAGGGACCACTTTGCGCAGAATGGGCAGCGATAGTCGGCCCACTCGATGAGGACGATCGGGGCGTCTGTGCGGCCAAGGGCTAGCGGATCGTTAGGGGTGCGGTGGGCAAGTTTAAGCATGTTGGCTGCTCGATCGCCAGTAGTGGGTTGAGCTTTCACCTGCTCTGGTCCACCACCAACGGTCGCTGCGGTTCCTGGGGCTGATGCTGTGGGGATTGCAGCTCTGGCCTTATTTAGTTCATCAGTCTTGACGAAGAGAAGCGTGCCTAACACCAAACTGAGCGCCGATAGAACCGCGACTATCGCCCAAGGTAAAGCGGCGCGAGGTGGCTGCGGCTTATGGGTTTGGTCCTCGGCGCTGGTGCTATCTGAGGGCTCATTGGTCTGGGTACTCATAGGTATACCCTACAGAGCCATGCGGTTAGGTGAGATCGTCTAGTTCACCGCTGGTGATATCAGACAAGGTAGCGGTGTCTTGTTTGCTGTTTGCTCGATTACGCAAAGCAGCGATAGCGGCAATGATAAGCAGTGAGCTTAGGGCCAGCACTGCTAGAAGTGCTAGAGGCCATAGATCCGCGACCTTTGGGCCAGCCGGAACAAAGCTAGTTGTGCTTGCGCTAGCGCTCGGGGCGCTGCTAGCTGTCTTGTCGCTCGCGGTTGTTTGGCTAAGGGAAGGGCTGAATGAGGGGCTAGGCGTAGTAGGGCTAGGAGTCGGGGTGGGCCGTGGCGCGATCTGTATTGATACTTGAGCGGACGTGCCTTTTATCCCACCAACGTCGCCAATAGTGAGTGAATATATTGCCGGTCCAGGATTTGTGCTGGCAGGGATTGCCACGCTAAAGGCGCCGTTGTCATCGGTGACAACCCAGGTCGTTTGGCCGCCACCAGTATCGATACGGGCGTTAGTAACGGGTTGGTTGCTGGGCTTTGTCATCGCTGTGCCAGACAAAGTTACAGTTGTGCCAGCGACTGCGGTGCCACTTTCTGCGGCAGCGGTGAGAGCGATCGTTGCGGTGACGTTGATGCGCCCCTCGGCGCTGGCTCGAAGGTATGAGCCATTGCCTGCAAAAATGACAGTGAGCTGGTGCTCACCGGGGCTAGGGGTGGGGGTTTCGCCATGAAAACTGCCATCGGTGCCAGTGGAGGTTTGCCCTACTTTTGCGCCATCAATGAGAAGTTCAAGCTCGACATTGCCAACTGGGTTATTGCCGGAAACGAGCTTTCCGGTAATCGTGACTTTGTCACTCACAAGGGACTGAACCTCGATAAACGATGTTGCTGGCTTGGTGTTGTTGTCTGCAGGGCGAACGGCGGCATTGAGGCTGGGGGCGGCAGCCTGAGCCGGGGTAGCGATAGAAACCCATGCCAATGTCGCAGCCAAGATAGTGGTTAGTGCAGCACGAAAACGCATCGATCCTCCTTGTCGTGGCTACAGTAGTGCTCTTTTGAGCCAAGCCTGTCGCGCCCGCCCGAAAACCACAAAATTTATGGATTTGTGGAGTGGCCTGTGACTGTTTCAACAAGTCTTATTCTCTTTGTTATCTAATTGTAATAAAGGCTCGAAATGCGTTATAGTTATTGTGTCGCAAGGGATTGGCGATAAAACAAACACAAATTAGGGGTGGCAACAACAAAATGTTCGGTATTTTCCACAAGCGTCCTGCTGCACAGCGTCCGACTCTAATCAATGATTACGCAGTTCAGTCGCAGGCGTTTGAGCAGGCAGCGCACCACAGCCAGGCTCGCTAAGCCAGTGCCCGCCCTCCGGGGCGATTGTCCAGGCCTTCACCATTCGGTGGGGGCCTGTTGTTTTGTATCAATCCAGTGAGTGTTTCAGCACAATGCTGGGCAGCAGCCTAGGCTGGAACCATGATCGATGTAACGACGACCTCTACTTGGCAGCGTCTAGATGACCTTGCGTCCTCCACGACACCCGATCTCCGTAGCTGGTTTGCGCAGGACCAGCATCGTGTGCCCGATTTTACTTTCACAGCAGCCGATCTCCACGTCGATCTATCAAAGAGCATCGTCACTCGCGACATCTTAGAAACCCTTGTTGAACTTGCTGACGAGGTGGATCTTGCGGCCCACCGTGATGCCATGTTCAGCGGCGGAAAAATAAACACCACAGAAAATCGGGCTGTACTGCACACCGCACTACGGCTACCTGAAACTGCTCAACTTCACGTAGATGGTGAAGACATAGTGCCTGCGGTCCATGAGGTACTTAGGCGCGTCTATTCCTTTGCCGACAAGGTGCGCTCGGGGGAGTGGGTTGGGGTTACCGGCAAGCGCATCGAAACGGTCGTCAATATAGGTATCGGTGGCTCTGATCTCGGACCGGTCATGGTTTATGAGGCACTCAAGCCCTACGTTCGGGCAGGCCTAACCTGTCGCTTCATTTCCAACATTGACCCAACCGATGTAGCGGAAACGACGTCGGACCTAAATCCGGAAACAACACTGTTCATCGTCGCGTCTAAGACTTTTACCACGCTAGAGACGCTGACTAATGCTCGTTTGGCAAAGGCATGGCTGTTGCAGCGGCTTAGGGCCTCCGGCGCAATCAATGATGAGGCTGGAGAGAAAACGGCTGTAGCCCGTCATTTTGTCGCAGTTTCGACAGCACTAGATAAGGTCGCAGATTTTGGAATAGATCCGGAAAATGCCTTTGGTTTCTGGGATTGGGTCGGCGGCCGTTACTCCGTGGATTCAGCAATCGGAACTAGCCTCGCTATCGCTCTCGGCCCAAAGAACTTCGCAGATTTTCTTGCAGGGTTCCACGCCATGGATGAGCATTTCCGCACAACTCCATGGGCGCAGAACGTTCCCGTGCTAATGGGGCTACTCAACGTGTATTACGTAGATTTCCTTAACGCACACTCGCATGCAGTACTGCCATATTCCCAATACCTACATCGCTTCCCGGCATACCTCCAGCAACTGACGATGGAATCCAATGGGAAGCAGGTTCGTGCTGATGGCACCCCGGTAAATTGCCCAACCGGCGAGATCTTCTGGGGTGAGCCTGGCACAAACGGTCAGCATGCCTTCTACCAGTTGATTCACCAAGGCACCCGTCTCATTCCGGCAGATTTCATTGCCTTTGCAAATCCTGCACATCCGCTAGTTGATGGCGGCAATGACGTACATGCGTTGTTCTTAGCAAACTTTTTTGCTCAAACTAAGGCGTTGGCTTTTGGTAAAACCGCTGAAGAAGTGCGTGCCGAGGGGACCGCAGAGGCCATAGTTCCTGCCCGAGTATTCCCTGGTAACCGGCCTACGACGTCGATCATGGCGCATGCCCTGACACCATCAGTTCTAGGCCAGCTAATCGCGCTCTACGAGCACATCACCTTCGTCCAAGGGGTTGTGTGGGGCATCGACAGCTTCGATCAGTGGGGTGTTGAGCTTGGCAAGAAACTTGCAGTAGAGATCACTCCGGCACTCGCGGGCGATGCCGCAGCGCTCGCTGCTCAAGACGCATCAACGCGAGCACTTGTGGGGTACTACCGGGAACATCGGTCATAGTGATTCGTCGTTATGGGCGGCGGTTCCTGGTGGTGGTCGTCGCACTCGGGCTAGTCGGGCTTGCTCCTACTGGCTGGATCTATGCGACGAAGGGGCCAAGCTACTCCGTCACTGAGGCGCCATCGCGCGACGTTGCCATCGTCTTTGGAGCAAGCGTATTGGCCCCCGGTCTGCCGTCGCCCTATCTAGAAGGGCGGCTGCAAACGGCCCTGGAGCTCTACCAGGCCGGCAAGGTGAAGGTGATCTTGGTCTCTGGGGACAATGCCACAAAGTATTACGACGAGCCCACAACAATGCGAAATTGGCTCATAGAGCAAGGGGTTCCAGTAGCAGACGTGGTGAGCGACTTTGCTGGGTTTGATACGTACGACACCTGCGTGCGAGCTAAGCAGATATTTGGCGTGACATCAGCGACATTGGTGACGCAGTCATACCATCTTCCGCGAGCGCTGGCGACCTGTTTTGCTGTGGGAGTTGACGCTATTGGGGTCGGCGATGAGTCAGTAAAGAACTCTCAGCGTACGAGTATTTGGTACTGGGGCGTGACAAGAGAGTTTGCTGCTGCTTGGAAAATGGGTGTTGATCTGCTCAGCAGACGCAGCCCTACGCTGGGTGACCCAGAACCAGGGGTACGCGAAGCGCTGGCTCGCCCTAGGTGAAACCTATCGGGTAGTAGTGGGTGTCGCTGTAGCTGTAGAGGACCCAGCCGCGACTGGCGGTTTTGAGAGCTGACGGATATAGGTGACTCGGTTAGAAACAGGCACCCCACCAATGAAGGCTTGAATCAAAACCCGTTCATTGGCGCCCACGGGAGTTGATGGGTTACGCCATGTCGAAGAAATAGAAACTGCACCGCTGGCATCAATGACCCCAGTACCCCACGTTGCTCCGGTCTTGCCGTAGCCGTCGATTACCTTGATTTCAACAGTCTTGCCGGTATTTCCAGGGCTCTTGATTTGGGCCAGTGCAACAGCATTGCTAGTGGTTAGTTCGGTTTTTTCGAGTGTCATGGTGGTGCGCAGACCGATGCTGCTTTTTGCTGGGGTGGGGAAGGCTGGAGTTGGCCCACCGGCAATATCAATGACCAAGGTAAATGACGTAGCGGCGGCGTAACCCCAGGTATAAGACAATGACCACGCGCCACCGGCAGTTGAGGTCGTTGCGCCAAGTAGCAAGGTGGTATTTGTTGCCTGGTCCCAGCCCCATACGCGAACAGTCTCACCAGCAAGCCCAGGTGTGATGGCTCCCGTGATCGTCGATGTTGCGCCAAAGTTGGTTAGCAGGGCGCCAGACGTGATAATGCCGGTAAAAACAGCAGGGCGGTAATTGACAGGCACCGGGTTGCTGGTGATGGTGCCTATCTTCCAGGGAGCTGTGAGCTCCAAGCGCAGTGTTCCGGTTCCCGTCTCTAGCCCAGCGGCTATGGTAACGCTGAATTTTCCGTTGGCATCGACGACAGCGGGTTTGCGCCAATCAGTTCCGGTTGGATCGCGTTCGATTACGGTAACGGTTCTCCCCGCCATGAATGTTGGAACGGTGCCCGAAAGGGTAGTGGCTTTTCCGCGCAGCAAGGTATCTGGCACGTTAAGGGTGATACTTGGGCGCTGGACGTAGGCTCGAGCTTTCTGCCGGATTACCTCCATGTTATTGATGAGGAAGGTACCGGGGCAGGCGGTATAGCCCACCTGATTGTGTCCCGAGATAACTGGAATCTGGACCTGGCCCCAGTCAGCTTGGTAGGTCGTCGTCGAATCAATATCGACCCCAGACCAAGTCAGCTTCCAGGCAGCTAGCGCTGCAATCTTTGACACAGCAGCGTCACTGACACTGGTCTTGCTGGTATCGCCCATGAGTGAGATACCAGTGGTGTCCCAGTTGCCACCCTTGGCATGAGCGCCGAGGGGGAAGTTTTCAATCGAACCACGGCGCCCCTCGTAGGCGTTACCAAACTTATCGACGAGGAAGTTATAGCCGATGTCGCACCAGGTCAGCTTTACCGAGTGGTAATAGAGAATGCCATTGAGGATACCTGGTACGTCTGCCAAGGTGTAGTCGTTAGAACCAGCAGTGTGGTGCACGATAACGCCGTCGTTGCGCGCAAAGTTACTGACACAGGCGCTGGCTGGGTTGGCTACTCCAACACCCCAATACTCTTCTTTCGCGCCCCACTGCGCGCGTGAGGTGATTTGTGGTGCTGGGGCCCAGGTAAAGCTATTAGTGGAGAGTGCGGTTGGGGTGAGGCCACCAGGCTCGACGGCATCAGGTTGTGGTGTCGTCAAAGCAGCAGGCGTACCGCCAAGCTCGCGAGTATCAAGGAAAGTGACATTGGCGTCGTGTACTTGTGAAGTTGCCGGGCCAGAGATCTCGACAGCTAGACCTTCTACAGGCCCCACATAGATTGAGTCGGTACCAACACGACGGGGGTTAGCTACCGCTGGGGTGTCTAGCTCTAGCGCGGTCCAAGCGCTCCAGGTTCCGTTGCTGAGGAGTTTATAGCGCAGCGTTACTGTTTGGCTTCCCGACCAACTCACCCCAAACATGGTGAAAGGTGCAGTTTTGCGGGCCGGATAGGTGAAGAGGAGTTGGTCTGTAGAAGACGATGCTGGTTCTACAGCAATATGTTGAGCTACTGGCTGGAGCGGTTCAACAACGGTGCCAGGAGGTGTGTCTGGTACTGGAATAGCAGGAGCCGGATCTGCTTGGGTAGGAGCTGCCGCGCTGGAGTCTGCCGGAGTAGGAGAAGCAGCGGGGCTGCTTGCCACTGGAGCCATGACATGTGCGGCAGGAGCCACATCTGGACTGGTTCTTGGCGTAACGGTAGGCCGGTTCGTCGTCAATGTTGCAACGAGTAAACCGGCTCCGAGTACAACGGTCAGCGCAGCGCTGAGGCTGCGCGCTGTTCCCCCACGGCGCATGTCTGGTATCTAAACATGTTTTGGCAAGAGTTGCCTAGTGGGAGGTAAATCCGACGTTGAGGGTTTGGCGTTTTAGAAGTCCGCGACGTCGGGGTCAGGTCCGACGCGGTTGCCGGTATCGAGTTTGTCGATGAGAGCAAGATCAGCATCGGGCAAAGTCACGTCGAGCGCGGCGAAGTTCTGTGCAATGCGCTCGGGATTAGATGATTTCGGGAAGACGATGATGCCTGCAGCTAGATGCCACGCCAAGATAACCTGCGCCGGGGTGCAACCATTGCGCTGAGCAATATCGATGATCGTGGGGTGTTCGAGTTCCTTGGATTGCCCAAGCGGGCTCCAGGCTTCGGTCTTGATTCCGTGCTGATCGTGGAGCGCGCGCAGCTCGGTTTGGGCTAATGTCGGGTGCAACTCGATCTGACTTACTGCCGGGACGACGTCGCTGTGCTCCAGCAGGCGGGTTAGATAATCGACTGAGAAGTTGGATACGCCGATTGACTTGGCTACTCCCTGGTCGCGGAGCTGAATTAGTGTGTCCCACGCTACGAGGGGCTTGCCGCGCTGGGGGCTGGGCCAGTGGATGAGGTAGAGATCGACATAGCCCATGCCGAGGCGATCAAGGGACTGCTGGAGTGCGACATCAGCTTCTTCGTGCTGGTTATTCCAGAGCTTGGTGGTGACCCAGTATTCGTCGCGACGAAGCCCCGATTCGCGTAGTGCTTGACCGACGCCAGCCTCGTTCTTGTAGAGCGCAGCGGTATCAAAGTGGCGGTAACCGGCCTCAATCGCAGCTTCAATCGTTGCGCGGATATCGGTTTCGGATACCTGCCAGACGCCTAGACCGAATTGGGGAATGGCGCGGCCGTCGTTGAGAGGGATCTGCGGTACTGAAGTCATGGTGTAACGGTAATGCAGGTTTTCCTCCGTACGCTGCACTTATTGTCATTCGCTGCAGTTATA
>CAMQXE010000046.1 GCA_947038745.1 uncultured Propionibacteriaceae bacterium
CTGGCGATACTGGTTGTAGTATTCGTGATAAAGAACTCGAAGATGCTAAAGCTAAATCTGGTAGTACAGAGGTGAGTGCCGTACCAGATATTATTCTTGACGGGGTTACGGCATGTGGCCTTGTGATGACAAAAGGCAGCAATTCACTTATTGGATATTTTGCGGTAAAGTCCGGCGTACTTTTTTACGTAATGGGGCAAAGTAGTGTCGAGGCTGTGGCTCAGCGAGATGCAGACCTGGCTAGCGTAGCAAAAAGCTGGTCCTGGAAAAAGTATCGATAAGAAAGATTCGTATTGTGGCGAAATATGTAAGAACGGTAGGGGTTTTATCGGTGCTAGCACTTCTTGCGGGGTGTTCGTCGGGTATGGCTGTTCCAAGCTCAACCACAGCAAAGAGTCAGTCGGCCTCGGCGTCGCCTAGTTCGGCTAAGAGCACTACGGCATCGAAGTCACCTTCTACCTCTGCAAGCAAAGCTACCTCCACGGCACCGAAGCCGACTGTATCTTCGGCGGCGCCAAGTTTGGCTGGTAAAGCGTATCTTAAAGATGGTGTTGTGTATGGCACTGGATATAGCTATAAGTTGCCTGCTAATTATACATTTGAAGTCGCAGAACAAGGTGATGACACTGCTATTAAGCATAAAGATAAAAGTATCGCCATGTATACGATTGTAAAACCTGCTAGCGCTCTTGATACAAGCTGTGGGGTTCGTGATAGGTATATGGAAGATGCTAAAACAAAATCTACTATCCCTGACGTTAAAATTTATCCTGATGTTGTTATTGATGGAGTGAAGGCCTGTAGCCTTTCATTGAGATCAACGAGTAATGACAATTCATTCCGGGGGCATTTTGTTGTGAAGGATGGGGTGCTGTATATCCTTACGGGGGCGAGCGCCCCAGAATCTATTACTGAGCGCGGTATGGATCTTGTCGGTGTAACGAATAGCTGGAAGTGGAAGTAAATCTACTAGGTAGAGCAGTTGGGCCGGTCACCGCATGGTGACCGGCCCAACTATTTAGTTACGTGCTTATTTTGTGATAAGTGCCAGCGTCTGACGAGCCATCGCAAGCTCCTCGTTTGTCGGAACCACGAGCACTTTGACACCCGAATCAGGAGTCGAGATTACGCGGGTATCACCCGAGCGAACAACATTGACTGCATCGTTGAGCTTGACTCCGAAGATACCAAGGTATTCGCAGACAGCCTTACGGATGGTCCAGTCATTCTCGCCAACACCAGCGGTGAATGTGATCGCGTCAAGTGAGCCAAGCAGCGTTGCATAAGCGCCGATGTACTTAGCAATTCGACGTGAGTAAACCTTTGATGCCAAGATCGCCGTCTCATTGCCCTCAGCAACAGCAATCTCGACATCGCGCATATCAGTCATATTGCAAAGGCCGAGCATGCCTGACTGCTTATTGAATACGTTATCGATTTCAGCCGTCGACAGACCTTCTTCATTGGCAAGGAAAAGGAACAAGCCGGGATCAATATCACCAGAACGAGTACCCATGACAAGGCCTTCAACAGGAGTCATGCCCATTGATGTATCAATTGCCTGACCGCCCTTGATCGCTGAAATCGAGGCGCCATTACCAATATGGCAGATGATCTGATTTACCTCGGTGTACGGCTTGCCAAGGAAATCTGCCACTGCATGAGAAACATAATCATGCGACGTGCCGTGGAAGCCATAGCGACGGATTGAATGCTTCTTTGAAAGCTCCGTCGGGATAGCGTAGGTGTAAGCCTCCGGGGGCAGCGTCGAGAAGAACGCAGTATCGAAGATGCCCACGTGAGGAACATCAGGTAATACCTCCATAGCTGCCTCGATACCGGCGATGCCAGCCGGATTATGTAGCGGGGCTAGCGGGATCAACTCACGCAAGGTCTCAATGACCTCATCAGTGATCTGAACCGGCTCCTGGAACTTCGTTCCACCATGAACAGTGCGGTGTCCAACGGCGATAACTCCGTCAAGCGACGGGCCATGCTCAGTGAACTGCTCTAGCACCTTCGCCAGCGCTACCTTATGATCCGGCAATGGCAGTTCTAGGCTGAACTTTTCCCCGTTAGCCTTGTGATCGATGGTGCCTAGATCAAGCCCGACCTTCTGGCAGATACCAGAGCCAAGTACCTCTTCGGTATCAGCATCAATGAGCTGGTATTTAAGCGACGAAGAGCCGCAGTTGAGCAACAAAATTGAGCGAGACATGAGGTTCCTTACTTGGCGTCGTCTTGAGCCTGGATGGCCGTAATTGCAATGGTATTAACAATGTCATCAACAAGAGCGCCGCGTGACAAATCGTTAACTGGCTTATTTAGCCCCTGGAGAACTGGGCCGATAGCGAGCGCTCCGGAGGTGCGCTGGATCGCCTTGTAGGCGTTATTGCCCGTGTTGAGGTCGGGGAAGATAAAGACAGTTGCCTGACCAGCGACCTCACTGCCTGGCATCTTCTTCTTGCCAACGGTGGGATCGATAGCGGCATCAAACTGGATCGGGCCATCGAGCTTCAACTCGGGAGCAAGTTCCTTGGCGATCCGGGTTGCTTCTGTCACCGCATCGACGTCTGGGCCCTTGCCTGAGCCAGCCGTCGAGTAGGACAGCATCGCAACGCGAGGCTCAATATCGAAACGGGCTGCGGTCTTAGCGCAGTTAATCGCAATGTCGGCTAGTTCCTCTGGCGTCGGGTTCGGATTAACAGCACAGTCGCCAACAGCGATCACGCGGTCGGGTAGGCACATCATGAACGACGAGGACACAACCTTCACGCCAGGCTTGGTCTTGATGAACTCAAACGAAGGCTTGATCGTATTGGCAGTGGTGTTGATCGCACCTGAAACCATGCCGTCGGCCATGTCGAAGTAGATCATCATGGTGGCGAAGTAGGACAAGTCTTTGAGCGTTTCGCGGGCCTGCTCCAACGTAACGCCTTTCTTGGCGCGCAGCTCTGCGTACTTAGCAGCGAACTTCTCGACCAAATCAGGATCATTAGGGGAGACGATCTGCACGCCACCCAGCTCAAAGCCAAGCTCCTTGGCGCGTGTATGGATCGTGTCAGCTTCACCCAAAAGAATGATCTTCGCTGTGCCACGCTCAGCCACGATGGCGGCTGATTCGAGGATGCGATCATCGGAAGACTCAGGCAAGACGATGGTTTTTAGTTCACGCTTGGCCATGGCTGTGAGCTGATTAACGAAGGCCTGCGGAGTGCGGATCGTGGTCACCGTCTGGTTAAAGGCAGAAACCAAGGCTGCGCCATCTGCTTGGCCGTCAGCGACAACAGCCAAAACCGGCACGCAATGAGCAGCAAAGATCTTCTCAAAGACAGGAGTGGCTTGGTCAAGTCCAGTGCTATTGCCAACCACGATCACAGGAGCATTGAGGTTCGCAGCAGCCATGGCATTGAGATCAAGCTCGGCGACATTGGTGACATCGGACCAATCAGAGCCCTGGGCGATGACAACATCGACTCCATGAGCGAAAGCCTCATAACGCGAGATGAGGGCCGACATAGCGGTGTCCTCGTCGGCATGGAAAGCGGAATAGGTGATGCCGGTATCAGCAGCCGAAGCGTCAGCAACGATTGGACGGAATACGGCGACAGTCTGACCTGCGGCCTGGAAGGCGGCAGCCAGCTCGGAAACGGTGCCCGCGATGTTGATGCGCGGGTCTGCAGATGAAAGGTATATGCAACGGGTCACATTCTCAATTTATCCCCTTAGCCGCCAGTCGTGTGCATCGGTAGGTAGGTTGCTGGGTTAATCTTGCCCGGTGAGCCTGTCTAAACGACGATATTCGACGAATCTGATGCCCCTTGCAGGGGCAGTCGGGCATCTTGTTGCAGCTTTGGCTTTAGTTGGTTCAACAGCATCGACTGTGCTGGTACTCGTGCGCTATCTCAGAGCGCTGGACTCAGGATCATGGCCAACATCAATGCGGTTCATCACCGTGCCACACCAAAAGATCGTGTTAGCCATCGTCGTTTCTCAGATATTGGCCATGATCGCGATGTTCGTGTTGGCCGGTTGGCTTATTGCCGATGTTGCGCGCCGGCGGTTGCGGGTACGTGCCATCTGCTTCACCTGCTTGGTTGTGGACGTCGGTGCGGCAGGCCTGACGGCTCTTGTTGCAGCGGCAACGGCCCACGGCAACAAGGGCTATTCCGCAATTGATCTCTCGATCCCGCCGCTACTAGCTACCGTTGGGCTGTGTTTCACCCTAGGCGCAGTGCTGGTGAGTTCGACGAGCTTTACCGAAATACCTAACTAAAGTTGCTGGCGTAGCCAATGTAGATCCTCGGCAACCGTAGGCGTCGGAGTTTCCAAAATTACGGGGCAGTCGGCCGATCTAAAGACCTCAAGTAGCTCGGCTGGGGCAATGGTGCCAGAGTTCAAGGCTGCATGGCGGTCAGCGCCAGAATCGAAAGTATCGCGGGAATTATTGCCGTGGATCAAGTCGATACGTCCAGTGATAGCCGTAACTCGTTCGACGATCCCACCTAGTTCGTTGCCGCCGGTAAAGGCATGGCAGGTATCGAGACAAAGGCCTATCTGATCGCCTTGGTCCGTGGTGGCTAGGGCATCCCATAGTTGAGCTAGTCGATCAAAGCGTCGCGCCATGGCATTGGCGCCTCCAGCGGTATTTTCGATCAACAGTTGGACCTTGAGTTCTAAACCAGCAACACATTTTGCCCAGTTCGCGAATCCATCTTGCGGGTCGTCACCTTTGGTGACGTGCCCACCATGCACGATGACACCGTTGGCGCCAATTTCGGCGGCTGCGTCGATGGTCTGCTGCAGCAGCTTGCGAGATGGAATCCGAATACGGTTATTGAGCGAAGCGACATTGATGATGTAGGCGGCGTGGATGTAGCAGTCGATGTTTGCGGCCTCTGCCTCGGCTTTGAGCGCTATTGCTCCGCCAGGGTGCGTTGTCGCGGGTTTTTTATAGCTCTGCGGGTCGCCGAGGAAGAACTGGCAGATATCAGCTTCAAGACCTTGTGCCTGTGCGATCGGGTCATGGGAATCTACGTGGGTGCCGAGCTTGATCATGGCGTCGAGACTACCGACTTAATGGAACATACCCAGAGAAATCACGATTTTGGGTTTTGCTGGGGGCGGAGAGGAGAAGCCCGATACGCTCATCTTATGGCTCGACGAATCACCCTCATAGCAGCTCGTGCTCGCAATGGCGTCATCGGCAAAGATGGCACGATGCCGTGGCATATCTCAGCGGATCTGAAGCACTTCAAGGTCATTAGTATGGGTCACCCGATGATCATGGGACGTAAAACTTGGGAGTCATGGGGAGCCCGGCCGTTGCCGGGGCGTCGTCATATCATCGTGAGTCGTAACCCAAGCTACGATGCGCCCGGAGCAGACGTCGTTACTTCCTTGCCCCAAGCGTTGGCTTTAGTGCCGCATGAAGATGTCTTTATTGTCGGCGGGGCACAGATTTACCGCGAGGCTCTTCCACTGGCGACGCATGCTGTTATTTCGGAGATTCCATTGGAGCCAGAGGGAGATACCTGGTTTCCAGAGTTCGACGATTCCTGGGCAGCCGTGCGTCATGAACAGAATGATGGCTTTGAGACTGTACATTTCGAACATCGCAGCGGGGCCGTTGTGGCGTAACTTAGGAGCGTGACTGCAACGACTCCAACTTTAGGACTCATGCTTGCCTCCACGGCGGCCCGAGTTCCTGATGCGCCCGCTCAGCGGGTTCTCATCGACGATGAATGGGTCACGACGTCATATTCCGAGCTTGTGCAGTTAGTGCGGGAATCCGCAGCAGCCCTTATTCATGCAGGGGTTCAGCCTGGGGACAGGATCTGTCTCTTTGCGCCAAATCGTCCAGAATGGAGCCGGCTCGACTTCGCCATTATCTCTGCGGGGGCTTTGACTGTACCGATTTTTGCTAACTCCACAGCAGAACAGGCACGCCACATCATCACCGATTCTGGTGCGCTTATTGTGCTGTGCGATGGCCCTGCTGAGATCGCAACAGTCCAGGAGGCGATCTCTGGTCTAGAGTCTGCCCCTCGCGTTTTCAGTATTGAGGCCGTCGAAGGCATTGAGCAGATCGCTGCACTCGAATCGGGTACAAGTGCCGACGTCGCCGAGCTCGACCGGCGCTTGGCTACCGCGACGTTAGCTGATCGCTGCACCATCATCTATACCTCAGGAACAACGGGCCAGCCACGCGGCGCAGTACACAGTCATCGCAGTTTTACCCACCAGGTTGATTGCATCAAGACCATCTACGATGTCGATACAGGCGACCAATCGTTGGCTTTCCTCCCGCTAGCTCACGCATTGGAGCGGATCTGGAGCTACTACATTTTCGCTATCGGTGCGCTGAATACCTATTGCCCCCAACCTCGCGATATCGCATCGTTGCTGGTTCGAGCCAAGCCGGATTGCTTGATCAGCGTCCCCAAGCTCTACGAGCGGATTTATTCGACGGTGTACTCGCGGGTCGAAGGTAATCCCTCCAAACGCAAGATCCTTGACTGGGCACTTCAGGTTGGGTCCACCTGCCAGCAGGAATACCGTTGCGGGCGTCGCCCGTCAGCAGCTCTACGAGCTCAGCTTCGGCTCGCGGACAAGCTGGTCCTTTCTAGTATTCGTGCGGCTCTAGGCGGGCCAAAGAAGGTACTGATTTCTGGCGGCGCACCGTTGCGTCCAGAGATTGAGGAGTTTTTCTCTGCTGCAGGGCTGTTACTCGGACAAGGTTATGGCTTGACTGAAACCGGCCCCATGATTACTTTTTTCTCGCCTTCGACCTATCGCCCAGGCACAGTGGGGTACGCCATTTGGGGTTCAGAAATGACCCTTGGCGAGAACAACGAGCTTTTGTGGCGTGGCCCAAACCTCATGGAGGGGTACTGGAACAACCCAGAAGCCACTGCTGCGGTCATCGACGCTGATGGCTGGTTCCATACTGGTGATCTTGGCGAGATCGATGCTGATGGTTACGTTCGAGTCACTGATCGGCTTAAAGACATCATCGTGACTACTGGCGGGAAGAACATTGCGCCTCAGCCGATTGAAGGGCTGCTCACCAGCGATCCACTTTTCGAATATGCGGTAGTGCTTGGCGACAATCGCCCCTACCTCACGCTGCTGGTGCAACCGTCGATGAAAGTTCTTGAAGATCTCGCGAAAGCGGCTCAGATTCAGTTCAAAAATGTTGAGGAGCTGCTGGAAAATCAGCAGATCGTTGATGAAGTAAAGCACCGGGTAGCCCAGGCGACCGCAAAGTTGCCTAGCTTTGAGCAGATCCGTGATCTTCGCTTTATCAAGGGGATTCACCGCGATGAATCGCTAGTTACGCCGACGCTCAAAGTGAAACGTAAAGCGGTGGCACAAAAGTTTGCTGCACTCGTTGATGATATGTACACCAAGGTTCACCCAGTTAAGGAGAAGCACTAGATGACCACAATGCATCCCGCGCAGCGTTTCGCTGACGTTGCCCAGCGCTACCCCGACAGAATCGCTACCCGCGTGGAAGCGAAAAATGGCTGGGAGACGATGACGTATCGAGAACTTTTCACTGTTTGCCGTAACGCTGCTTCCCGACTGATCGATCGTGGGATAGCGCCAGGTGATCGTGTTGCTATCTGGGCCTCTAATAGCCCGTCTTGGACCCAAGCTGATATTGCTTGCTTGATCGCAGGTGCCCCGACCGTTCCGCTCTATCACACCAGCACGACCGACCAAGTCCAGCAGATCTTCATCGACGCTGGAGTGAAGATCGCCATAGTCGGAAGCCAACGCGAATATGACGAAGTAGCCAAGATCATGTCATTGGTGCCAAGTCTCGAGCGGATTATTGCGCTTGAAGCGGTTACCGCTGGAGCCATCCCGGTAGAACGCTGGTCTGATTACTGCGCGAAGTCGGAAAACTCGGGTGAAGTGAATCGACGTCTAGTCGATGCTGATCCTGAAGACATCGCCACCATCATCTACACCTCAGGAACGACGGGCACTCCCAAAGGAGTAGTGCTCCAGCACAAGGCTTTTTGTACTGAAATTGATGCTTTAGACGCGCTGCTGACGATTCGTCCAGAGGACCATTCGTTGTGCTTCTTACCGCTGTCGCATGCGTTGGAGCGTGGCTGGACGTATGTCGTGCTGTCGCATGGCTGTATGAACACCTACTGCATGAATCCTCGCGAAATTGCGGACATGTTAGTCAAGGTTCAGCCAACACTATTCGCTTGCGTGCCAAGACTTTACGAAAAGGTCTTTCAAACGGCAAAGGCTAAAGCAGCCGCAGATCACAACAAAGCCAGA
>CAMQXE010000047.1 GCA_947038745.1 uncultured Propionibacteriaceae bacterium
GGCGCCAACAGTTGGCGAGTCAATACGGGTATCGGCGCTGGCTGGTACCTTGCAATCAGGCATTGGGCAGATCCAAGACAATCTTTACGATGCGATGGTGGAACAAGGCTGGTACATGCGTCGCCCAGACGATACCCGTAATCGAGCACGAGCCTGGGGTATCGGTTTGCTTGTTACTTCTCTCATCGGGCTGGTAGCTCTCGTTACCTGGACAAGTTTCGGGCTGCTAGGACTAGCCCTGGTTGCTCTTTCGCTTGGGCTATTAGCGATCAAGCGTGAACTTCCCGCAAGAACTACTCAAGGGGCGTCAGCTCTCGCAGGCCTTCATATGCTTGCTACGCAGTTACAAACCGAACCCACTGATCGGATGCCTAAGGGGCGTGAATACGCTGAACTTTCCGAGGTGTTGCCATACGCCATCGTTCTGGGAGGGCGGGAGCGTTGGGTGCAGGCTATTGCTTCAGCAGATGACGATAGCGATCCAGACCCGCAAGATTTATCGTGGTACCACGCGCCAGACACCTGGAATCTGGCAGATTTCCCTGCCTCTATCGACGCGTTTATCACCACTGTCACTGGCAAACTTTTTGATCGAGGATAACTGTGACCTTTACCGATGATGCGTGGGCCGCCACCGCGGCTATCCGTGAAGCGATCAGCAGCCAACCCTTCGTTACTGCGTTGGGTGACGGCACGCTCTCGCTGGAGCGGTTCACCTATTACATGGCCCAAGATGCGCTCTATCTTGTGGAATACAGCCGAGCGTTAGCTCAGCTAGCCGCAAAGGCAACTACTCCCGACGCTGCTGTATTTTGGGCGGAATCGTCACGAAATGCGATTATCGCGGAACGGGAACTCCATGCTGGGCGGCTGGGGGAGCTGGATGTCGTCGATATGGCACCGACGTGCCAGGCCTATACGTCCTACTTGCTAGGTCTTGCAGGGACTGCGCCGTATGCCGTCACAGCGGCTGGGGTGCTGCCGTGCTTCTGGATTTATCAGGTCGTTGGCGAGGAATTGCTCGCGCACGCTGGTGACCTGCAGCAGCATCCATATGGTGATTGGATCGGCGTCTATGGCGATGAAGCTTTTGCGGCATCAGTAGAGCAGGCCAAGGATTTGTGTAATGAGCTTGCTCGAAACGTCGGTGCTAAGACCTATGCCGATATGATCGCGGCTTTTGTGCAAGCATCGCGCTATGAGTGGATGTTCTGGGACGCGGCTTGGCGTCAGGAAATCTGGCCCATTTAGCTAAACGCTGCACTTGTTGTCATCTGCTGCAGTTATTTCTGCAGCGAATGACGATAAGTGCAGCGTTTGAGCATTGAACACGATGGTGGCCCTAGCTCAATGAAGAGCTAGGGCCACCAGCATTTATCGATTTAGATATTGAGACCCGGGTATAGCGGGTGGGTCTCTAGCAGATCGATGGTCTTGGCGCGGTTGGCCTCGGCGTAACCTTCGGTGATGTCGTAGTTAGCCTTGCCCGGAGCCCCGGACTTGGTTGGGCGAGCCGACGTGTTCTTGAGTACACCGACGATCATCTCGGCAACGGCGTCGAAATCAGACTCGTTGAATCCACGCGACGTCAAAGCCGGGGTGCCTAGACGAACACCAGTGGTGTACCAGGCACCGTTGGGATCGTTGGGAACCGAGTTGCGGTTGGTGACGATGCCCGAATCCAGCAATGCCGACTCCGCCTGGCGGCCAGTGAGACCGAAGTTGCGGGTATCGAGAATGACGAGGTGGTTGTCAGTGCCACCGGTCACAAGCTGGCAGTCACGCTTGAGTAAGCCCTCAGCGAGCGCCTTGGCATTGTCGGCAACCTTATGCGCGTAATCCTGGTAAGCCTGTGTCTTGGCCTCAGCCAGCGCGACAGCCTTGGCGGCCATCATGTTGCCAATCGGGCCACCGAGAACCAGCGGGCAGCCACGGTCAATGTCTTCGGCGTATTCCTTCTTGGACAAGATCATGCCACCACGCGGGCCGCGCAGCGACTTGTGCGTCGTTGTGGTGACGATGTCGGCGTAGGGGACTGGGTTCTCTTCGCCGGTAAAGACCTTGCCAGCAACCAGGCCAGCAAAGTGCGACATATCGCACATGAGGACTGCACCGCAGGCGTCGGCAATCTCGCGCATACGAGCGAAGTTGATACGACGCGGGTAAGCAGAATAGCCAGCGACGAGGATCAGTGGCTTAAACTCCATCGCCTGAGCGCGCAGTGCGTCGTAGTCGATGAGCTGAGTCTCGGGGTGCGTACCGTAGGAACGCTGGTTGAACATCTTGCCCGAGATGTTGGGGCGGAAGCCGTGGGTAAGGTGACCGCCGGTATCGAGCGACATACCGAGCAGGCGCTGGTTGCCGAACTTGTGACGCAGCGTTTCCCACTGCTCTTCGGTGAGGTCATTGACGCTCTTGACGCCGAGTGATTCGAGCTCTGGCATCTCGACATGATGGGCGAGGATTGACCAGTACGCAGTGACGTTAGCGTCGATACCGGAGTGCGGCTGGACGTAGGCGTACTCGGCGCCAAAAAGCTCGCGGGCGTGCTGAGCGGCGGTGGCTTCAACTGTGTCGATGTTCTGGCAGGAAGCGTAGAAGCGGTGGCCAACAGTACCTTCGGCGTACTTATCGGAAAGCCAGTTGCCCATGGTCAGCAGCACCGGAAGACTTGCATAGTTTTCTGATGCGATGAGTTTGAGTGAAGCTCGCTGGTCAATGAGCTCTTGCTTGATGGCACCGGCGATCGTCGGTTCGACGGCAGCGATAGCCTCCAGTGACGCGCTGAATGCGGTCTGGGTGAGCTGGGTCATATCAGTCACAGTTTCTCCTAAATCGGGATTGCAGCTAAGCCTAATGGAGCAGCTAGTCCGCTCCGGTCTGGGGGTCATGCTGTTCTAAGGTAAACGCTGCACATGTTGTCATTCGCTGCAGTTATTTCTGCAGCGTTTGACGCTAAGTGCAGCGTTTACGGAAAAGAGGAAGGTCAGCGCAGGTGGGACAACTCGTACAGGCCGATGCCGGCAGCAACACCTGCATTCAGCGACTCCACCTCGGATGCGATCGAGATGGACGCGAGGGCATCGCAGTGATCGCGGGTGAGACGGGCGAGCCCGGATTCCTCTGAGCCAACGACGAGAACCACTGGGCCAGCCGCACCAGGAACTGACGCAATATCACTTTCGCCCTCGCCGGCAAGACCAATAATGGTGAAACCGGCCTTGGCGAAATCAACCAGAGTACGGTTGAGATTGGTCGCTTTCGCGATCGGGATACGGGCGGCAGCACCAGCTGAAGTCTTCCAAGCTGCGGCAGTCATTGAAGCCGAGCGGCGTTCGGGAATGATGACACCCGTAGCGCCAAAAGCCGCAGCAGAACGCACGATGGCGCCCAAGTTACGCGGGTCTTGGATCTGATCTAGCGCGACGATGATGGGATTGTCGGTTTCCAACGCATCTGCGAGTAAATCGTCAGCGTGGGCATACTCATAGGCTGGCAACTTGAGGGCAACGCCCTGATGAATCGTGCCGCCGGTCAAACGATCCAGCTCGAACTTCGTCGTCTGGATCAGCGGTAATCCCTTGTCAATGCACAGCTTGAGGAACTCCTTGAGCCGGTCATCACGTTCCGCGCCATCAGCAACATAGCCATGCTCAACCGGCAAACCTACTGCTAGCGCCTCCAACACGGCGTTACGGCCAACAACCCATTCCGGGCCAGCGCCTGGACGTCCAGTACGTGGGCCAGAAGTCCGCTTGTGACTGGTCGCAGCCTTATGCTCCGCGGCTTTCTTTGCCTTATACGCCTTGTGATACGGGCGATCTTCGGCCTTCGGAGTCGGCCCTTTGCCTTCAAGGGAACGACGAACTCGGCCGCCGGACCCGGCTGTGTTGCCCTTGCCCTTATGGCCGGCACCGCGTCGGGTGGAATTGCCTGGCATATCTGCTCCCCTCGAAAACTGTATCTACTAAGACTATTCGATAGCCTGGGTATTGCGCTTGTCGACGTGAGGAGTATCACATGCCAGAAACCCGTAAACACAAGGTTGTTGTACGCGACGCGCTGGATCAGGCCATTTACGATGCGATGGGAGAACCTATGCGTCCAGTAGAACCAGGACAGAAAGTAGGCGCAGCAACTCCAGCTCCTCATCTGCCCGCGGCTACGGAATTTGGCACGATGAGCGGGAACTTCATTATCGTCCCCGGGGCAAAAGAGAAGTGACGGCTACAGGGCTACTTCTTGAATAGACCGGTAACAAAATCTTTTGCTTCTGATGCAACCTCGCTGACCTGGCGATTCGCGGTAGAGAGGAAGTCGTCAAGATCGTTGAAAATACCGGAGTAACTAGTGGCAGCTTTCGAGGCGTCATCGGTAAGTTTGGCATGGCTATCAGCGCTACGGTGTGGGTAGGTGCCGTCAAGAATCTGCTGATATTCGCCAGAACGTACCCAAGCGTCAAGTTCAGTAGCACGAATTACAGCTTGGGGATGGCTCTGGCCTAGCGTGAATAACGTGCGAGCAACGATGTCGCGAGCATCATCACTAGAGCTGTATTCGCGTCCTTGGGAAAGGAAAGCCTCGGTATCTAGATCATCGGCGGTGCCGTTTCCAGCCAGCTTCATGAGAGTGCGAATTGCTGCATCGACGTCTTGAGTTGCAAGGAGCCCGGCGCGGTCTGCGGATAGCTCAGATTTCCGTTGCCATTCCAATAATGCTGCACCAATTGCCCGGAACCCAAGTGCAGAGAATGGGATGACATTGAGCCCTTGAGAGGCGAAGAGCAATACCTGAACCATAGTGCGGTAGAGGGCATGCCCCGATAACGCGTGGCCGAGCTCGTGGCCGATTACGAACCGGAGCTCATCGTCGTCCAAGCTATTGACGAGCGCGGAGTTCATCACGATGATGGGCTTATCTACCCCGATGGTCATGGCATTCATGACGGGGGAGTTGGTGACGTAGATCTCGGGGATCTCGGTAGCATCGAGGCCTGCAGCAACCTCTAGTAGACGGAAGTACACCCGCGAGTATTGCTTCATGCCGCAGCGCACGGCGCCGCCAAGAAGCTGCATCCGCAGTGCCCGCTCAGGCAAGAACCCAGAAACTTTACGCATGACCAGATCGAATCCTCGGATCTTTCGCAAAGCAACGAGGGCGCCACGATCTGCTGGATGTTCCCAAGCTCGTGAGGATAGATCAGGTAGTGGGATACGCGTCATGGTTCCAGTATGACCCGTCTGGGGTTCACTGGCACCCCCCCAATACAAACGCTGCACTTAACGTCAAACGCTGCAGAAATAACTGCAGCAAATGACATTAAGTGCAGCGTTCGCACGGGGAGGGGGTTTTATTTAGAGAGTCGTTGCTGAGTTGCGTTCGAGAAAACATGAACTTTTGCCGGATCGACGTCGAGGCGGACTCGTTCCCCCTTTTTAAGAGGAACCCGGCTCGAGATCCTGGCAACGATCTGTTGAGCCGTCAGCAACTGATCCTTCGGTAGCCCAGCCAGGGTGCCATAAAAGTAGGAATCTGCACCCAACTCCTCAATAACAGAGACGTCGAGGCCGATGCCAGAGTTGGTGCTCGAAAGCATGAACGCTTCTGGGCGAATACCGAGAGTCAACGTCTGCTCATCAGCGGCTTTAGCCAGGGTCTCCCGAGGAACTGGCACAACGTAATCGCCAATTTCGACACCACCATCGACGACCTTGCCCTCCATAAGATTCATTGCTGGCGAGCCAATGAAGCCAGCAACAAAAAGGTTCTTCGGCTTGTCGTAAAGCGTCAGCGGCGCATCTACCTGCTGCAAAATCCCCGAGTTCATCACCGCAACGCGATCACCCATCGTCATAGCCTCGACCTGATCATGGGTGACGTAAACCGTCGTGACGCCTAACCGCTGTTGGAGCGCCGCGATCTGGGTACGGGTGGAAACACGTAGCTTAGCGTCGAGATTGGACAGCGGTTCATCCATGAGAAAGACCTGGGGATTACGTACGATGGCTCGGCCCATGGCGACTCGCTGACGCTGGCCCCCTGAAAGAGCCTTTGGCTTACGGCCGAGATATTCCTCCAGGCCAAGGAGCTTAGCGGCTTCTTGGACGCGAGAATTGCGCTCTTCTTTCGCGACATTTTGCATCTTCAGCGCAAAACCCATGTTTTCAGCAACTGTCATATGCGGGTATAGCGCGTAGTTCTGGAACACCATGGCAATGTCGCGATCTTTGGGCGGCATATTGGTGATGTCGCGATCACCGATGAAGATATTGCCAGTATTGACATCTTCAAGCCCCGCCAACATGCGTAGTGACGTGGATTTGCCACAACCAGATGGGCCGACGAGAACCATGAATTCTCCGTCACCAATCTCAAGGTTGAGTTTGTCCACAGCCGGATGATCGGCACCCGGATAGACGCGCGTAGCGTCCTTAAATGACACGGTAGCCATGCGGCAACCATCCTTCCACGGGCAGGTACGTGCCCAACGATCCGTAATGGAGAAGGCCTCCGCTAGTCAGTGTGGCATATCGCAGCTTGCTTTGGCGGAACTGGTACGGGGCCTGGACTCTACTGGGAAAGGCGTCCTAGCAGGCGACGATATTGACGGCTAAGCCGCCTTCTGCGGTTGGCAACAGGTATCGACTTGGAGGCCATGTCGATACCTGTTGCCATCATGGTGCGGGCACACTCATCAAGACTGACGAACTGCTGCCCATCGCCGGCTAGGGCCAGACGAGCAGCGTTAATAGCCTTGATCGCGCCCATAGCATTGCGCTCGATACATGGAACTTGAACCAGCCCACGCACAGGGTCGCAGGTCAGACCAAGATGGTGTTCCAGCGCAATTTCAGCAGCATTGCAGACCTGCTGCGCAGTACCACCAAGTAACTGAGCCAGACCTGCGGCAGCCATAGCTGACGCACTTCCTACCTCGCCCTGGCAGCCCACTTCGGCTCCCGAAATTGATGCAGTTTCTTTGAAGATTCCCCCGATTGCTGACGCGGTGAGGAGGAAATCTAGAATCTGCTGATCGCTGATTCCCATGTAGCTCACGGCATAGCGCAATACGGCCGGGACGACACCAGCGGCACCGTTGGTTGGGGCAGTGACGACACGTCCGCCAGCCGCATTTTCTTCATTGACGGCTAAGGCCCACAGCGTCACCCAGTCCATAGCCGCTAGCGGATCAGATTGGGATCTGAACTGGCCAGCCTCTGAACGTAGCCGCTGGTAAAGCCGGGCTGCCCGGCGGCGAACAGATAATCCGCCAGGCAAGATTCCAGTGTGCTGGATACCTGATTCTTGGCACTGCTTCATCACGTGCCAGATCTCAAGCAAATCACGACGCGCAGTTTCTTCGTCTACTAATGCGCACTCGTTATTCCATACGATTTCTGGAATGGTCAGCTGGTTGTCATTACACAAAGTGATGAGGTCGTCAGCAGTGCGGTAGTTATAAGGCGTACGGCTGTGGTCTTCGAATGGCATCGGAGGATTTCCTGTGCCATCGTCTTCAACGACGAATCCGCCGCCGACCGAGTAGTAGGTGCTTTCCTGCACGATTGCGGATCCTTGCCAGGCCGTTATCGTCATGGCATTTGGGTGGAAAGGCAGGAAAGTCGTGCCATCCATGATGAGATCCGCGTCGTAATCGAAGGGGATCGGGTGAGTTAGTTCTGGCTCTGCTTGGAGCAAAAGTAATTGCCCGCTGGTGCGTACTTCACGTGAGTGTGATGGGGCCCATTCGGTATCTACTGTTTCTGGACGGTAACCAGATAGCCCAAGCAAGGTTGCCTTCTCGGTTCCGTGGCCCCAGCCGGTAGCGCCAAGTGAGCCAAAAAGTTTTACCTGGACTCGAGAAACTTCAGCTAGTAAACCTTCGCTAGCTAAGGTATCGACAAATCTACGCGCAGCGACCATCGGCCCGGTCGTATGCGACGAAGAGGGACCGATTCCTGCTTTGAACATCGCAAAAACCGAAGTTGGCACAACGATATTATTGCCTATTAAATCCAAGAGTTGATAATCAGATAGTGATAGCTATCTTTGAGTATGGCGCCTGAACCTCAAACTGGTACCCCGACTCAGCTCCAGTAAAAGCTGCTCATAGACTCAAGGGTATGAAGGCACTCGTCAAAACCGAGCCGGCCGCTGGCCTCACGCTCACCGACGTCCCGGAGCCCGCTGTCGGCCCGAACGACGTTCTTATCAAGATCAAGAAGACCGCTATCTGCGGTACTG
>CAMQXE010000048.1 GCA_947038745.1 uncultured Propionibacteriaceae bacterium
CTGCATTGATCGCCATTTTGGCCGGTGTAGCCGTAGGTTTCTTCAACGGCAGCATGATCTATTACGGCAAAATGCCTCCCTTCATCGTGACCTTTGCCACGTTCGGCATTTCAGCATCGATTCCGAAGATCTTGACGAATGCTTCCTCCGTCACGATCGTCGATCCCATGTTTGCCATCTTTGGCCGAGGCGCCATCTTTGGTATCCCGCTTCCGGTCATCATGGTTGTCATCGTGGCGTTGCTCTGCGCGATTTTCCTTAACCGCACTGCCGCAGGAGTCCACGTTTACGCAGTAGGCGGCAATGCCGACACTGCACGCCTAGCTGGTATCAACGTCCGTAATACGACGATTTTGGTTTACACCGTTTCTGGCGCATGCGCCGCTTTGGGCGGAATTGTGACTGCTTCACGGCTCATGGTGGGCTACCCCACTGCTGGTTCAGGCACTGAACAGTTCTATTCCATCGCCTCAGCCGTGGTAGGCGGCGTTAGTCTCTTTGGCGGCGTAGGTACCATCGGTGGCGCCTTCCTTGGCGCGATTCTTATCGCTGAAGTTTCCAACGGCATGAACGTCATTGGCGTGAGCTCCTACTGGCAGCCCCTCGTAATCGGCGTCATCATCTTGCTGGGCGTTCTTATTGACACCAACCGTCGCAACTTCTCGCTACGCAACCTGTTCAAGCACTTTGGCAAATCCCCTGCTGCTGTATCAGCTCCTACAGCACCACCTGATCACCCCATTACTGACCTCGACTCAGCCCATACACAAGCTGAGCCGACTACTCCAACCCGCAATACACCCACAAAGTAGTAACTAACACTCAAGGAGAATCATGAAGACCCGCCTCCGTCACGTCGGCGTTGCCGCTGCGTGTACTACCCTGCTGTTCACCACTGCGTGTGGCGCAGTTGATACCGGTACTTCGCAGAACAACACTGCTTCTGCCAGCACCGAGCTACCCGCTAGCTGCAAGAATGCTGGCGCCGAGATTGGCGTATTGCTGCCCAACCTCACGAACCCTTACTACGTTGCGATGAAGAAGGGCTTTGAAGACGAGGCTAAGGCCAAGAACTTCACTGCCAAGGTTCTTATCGCTAACGACAACGACGCCGATCAGCTCGCTCAGGCTCAGACCCTCATCCAGGGAAAGCCCTGCGCCATTGCGTTAAACCCAGTTAACTCTGAGCCTGCCGCTGCCATTGTTAAGGCCGCCAATGACGCCAAGATTCCGGTTTTCACTGTGAACGTTGGTGTCTCGGATAAGGCGCTCAAGGCGCAGGGCGGTTACTTCGTCCAGTACCTCGGTGCAGATAACGTCGCAGGTGGTAGCGCAATTGCTGAGCAGTTGCTCAAGGATATGGGCAAGGACGCCAAGCTCACCGTTGGCTTGGTCACTGCACCAGACCAGACTATCGTGGTCACCCGCGATGACGGTTTCAAGAAGGGCCTGAGCAGCAATCCGAACGCCAAGGTCGCCGCTACTGTTGATGGCAAGGTTCAGCTAGACACCTCGCTTAACGTCACCAGCGCCATGCTCCAGGGCAACCCTGAGATGAACGTCATCTTCGCTTCCACTGGCCCAGCAACTCAGGGTGCACTAGAAGCAGTCAAGGCCTCCGGCCGCGACGTCAAGGTTTACGGTTTCTGCGCCTCTGAGCTTGAGACGACGAAGCAGTACCCAGCTTGCGTTGCTCAGGAGCCCGAGGACTACGGCAAGCGCGTTATCGATCAGATCCGTAACCACGTAGACGGCCAGAAGGTCGATGCCGAGATCCTGCGCCCGCTCAAGCTCTTCACCACCGGCCAGAAGCCTGCCGCTGGCGAAGTTGGCTAATCACTAAAACACCACTAGATCGAAGGAGACGCTCGTGACCACTCAAGGATTCCGTGTTCGCGAAATCACCAAGCAATTTTCGGGAACCCCGGTGCTCACCGGCGTCTCCTTCGACCTGCGCCCAGGAGAGATCGTTGGTCTTGTTGGGCACAATGGCGCTGGCAAATCAACCTTATTGAAGGTGCTTGCCGGTGCTTATAAACCTGACGGCGGCAGTCTTAGTATTGATGACGCCCTAGTCACTTTCACATCACCAGCAGATGCACTCACTCATGGCGTAGCCACGGTGTACCAAGAGCTTTCTTTGTTACCTAACCTCACCGTCGCTGAAAATGTATTTCTTGGTCGTGAGCAGACTAAAGGCGGCATGCTGTCGCGGGCTGATATGCGCAAGCGCACGCAAGAGCTCCTTGATGAGTTCAATCTCGCGATCAGTCCTGACGCTCATTTAGCTGAGTTGCCGGTTGCAACCCGTCAGCTATTAGAAATTGCTATTGCTACCACAAAGCAGACTCGCTACCTACTTCTTGATGAGCCCACCACCGCGTTGGAAGGCGAGCAGGTTGACTATCTGCTTGACTACACCAAGAAGCTGGCCCAGTCTCGTCAGATCGGCATCATCATTGTCGATCATAAACTCGACGAGCTATATCAGATCTGTGATCGCATCATCGCTCTAGTTGATGGACGAGTACTGCTTGATGCCGATGCTAAGACGGTCCCTCACGATGAAGTCGTGCGCGCTATCGTCGGCCATGATGTTGAGTCCGCTGCTACTACCTCCGCAGCCCGCCATGCCGTTGTAGCTAGCGGCAAGGTTGTACTCAGCACGCATCATCTCACTGGCCCAGCGCTGACCGATGTCAATCTTGAGGCTCATTCAGGGACAGTGCTTGGTATCTACGGCCTTGTTGGTTCTGGACGCACCGAGTTCCTGAGAACCTTGATTGGAATTGAGCCGATGACTTCTGGCTCTATCGAGCTTGAGGGTAAACTGTATGTTCCGAAGAGCCCCGCTCATGCGATGAAATGTGGTCTGGCTTATTTGACTGAAGAACGCAAGCTAGATGGCATCGTGCCGCTGATGCCGAGCCGCGACAATATGTCTTTGCCTATTTTGAAACGCCTTAGCACCGCTGGCTGGCTCAAACGTGCAGCGCTTCGGGGACGTACTGATTCTCTACTTCGTGACCTCCAAGTTCGGGGAAATACCGATGGCCCGATCCAGTCTCTTTCTGGAGGGAATCAGCAAAAGGTACTTCTTGGGCGCGTTCTAGCTCAGGAACCAAAGGTACTTCTCCTTGATGAGCCAACGAAGGGCGTCGATATCGGTGTAAAAGCTGAGATCCATGCGCTGCTGCGCCAGATGGCCCATGATGAAGGCCACTGTTTGATTGTTGTATCGAGCGAAGAAGAAGAGATCTTGCAGGTGAGCGATTCTGTTGCCGTTTTCTCTCAAGGCCAACTCATCGCTGGGCCGCTTGATGCAAGCACTTTGACGGTCCCCAAGCTGCGCGAACTTGCGTGGAGCAAGGACTAAATACTCACTCCATATCCGGGGCAGCATGGAGCATGGTTTGGCCCGCTGGCACAGAAAAGTTCAGTTTTCTCGTGACAGCGGGCTTTACCTTGTATTAGTATCTGCGTATGCACGCGGATACTAATACAGCTCTTGCTGGTCCAGACTCAGACAATGTCGAACTAGTCGCTGAGATTCTCGCAATCTTGGCAGATTCCACCCGTATCAAGATCGTGCTGGCCTTACATGAAGCTCCGGAGTTATCCGTTGGAGCTATCGCCGAGATCGTCGGCAAAAAACCTGCTGGCGTCTCGCAACATCTTGCCCGGATGCGCATGGCTCGCATGGTTACCACTCGCCAAGATGGAACAAGTGTGCTCTATCGACTCACCGATGAGCATGCTCTAGCTGTTGTGTTTGAAGCATTCAATCAGGTCGAACATGTGCTTTCCAACGGAACTCCTCCACGTCATCACCAAGCCGCAAAGTAGCTCAAACACTTATCTCTTAGCGTCAGGCATAAACCATGTTTGCAGTTCTTCGGAATAGAACTTACGCGCAGCTATTTGCAGCGCAAATTATCGCGCTGCTGGGAACAGGACTGCTGACCATTGCGCTTGGCCTATTAGCTTTTGAAATTGCCAGAAACCAGGCTGGAGCCGTTCTTGGCACTGCTATGGCGGTCAAGATGATCGCCTATGTTGTCGTAGGCCCACTTATCGCAGCCATGACAATCCGAGTACAGCGCAAACATCTTCTGGTTATCTCTGATCTGATTCGTGCCGCAGTGGCGCTCGGGCTACCTTTCGTCTCCCACCCGTGGCAAATTTACGTCTTGATCTTCTTGCTGCAGTCAGCTTCTGCAACTTTCACCCCAGCATTCCAATCAGTAATCCCGTCGATCCTTCCCGATGAAGATGACTACACCTGCGCGCTCTCGCTCTCTCGGTTGGCCTATGACTTGGAATCACTTCTGAGCCCGCTGCTGGCCGCGGCCCTTCTGAGCGTTATCAGCTACCACCATCTCTTTATGGGGACAGTATTGGGTTTTCTTGGCTCAGCAACATTGGTCGTACTCTCGCACTTTCCCCAGCGAGAGACGCCCCCACAGTCTCCCTTTGTTGATCGTCTCACCGAAGGTGTCCGAGTATTTTGGAGGACTCAAGATCTGCGTGCACTTATTGCGCTGAATCTTGTTGTCGCTGCTGCTACAGCAATGGTGATCATCAATACCGTGGTCCTGGTTAAAGGCCGGATGGGGCTTGAGCAAACCTCGGTTGCGATATTGCTCGGGGCCTACGGCGCCGGCTCTATGATCTGTGCATTACTCATGCCCAGGCTCTTAACCCAGTTCTCTGATCGCCAAGTAATGCTTACTGGTGGCGCCGTATCGCCAGTCACACTTCTGGCTGCTGGCGGAGCCATAAAACTCAGCTCTGGACCTGAGCTATGGCTATTGCTGCTACTGCTGTGGTTCTTCCTTGGAGCCGCTGCTTCCATGATTTTGACGCCTTCATCGCGGCTACTCCGAAGAAGTAGCACAGAGCAAAATCGTCCCGCAGTTTTTGCTGCTCAGTTCTCCCTCTCCCACGCCTGCTATTTAGTCACATATCCCTTAGCAGGTATTGCCGGTGCAGTGCTTGGCCTACCCATGACTGCACTCATCCACGCCATGCTTGGCGCATTAGGGATCGGCTTTGCGCTGTGGTTCTGGCGTGTCCCAAGCTAGAGCTACAGCCCCGCTAGATTAAGCACTCCACAATTGCAGTGCTGGAGCAGCTTTGGCAACCACATTTTGAACCTGGAGAATGACGGCATCAAGCCACTGCGTAGCAGCCTGCGCTTGCTCTGGCGGAATTGCCTGAATCGACGTTAGGTAGTCATCTCCCCCGTTAGCTCGCTGAGCTAAATAGTCGATCAGGGTCGCTGGAGCAGTGGACTCGATATCAGAAATACCAGATATCAAGGTTTTGCTTAAACTACGCAGTTCAGCGCCTTCAGCGTCAGTTGTATCAACCTTCTCAATCAAAGCAACAAGTCTTTTACTACGCTCTTCAATACCGGCAGCGAGCTGGCGATGCGCACCCGCAAGTATCAGTTCACCAAACTCTTGTGTTGCGAAGAATGGTGCCCGCGCATACCGATACCAGGCGTCTAAAGCTATGAGCGAAGCAATATATGCCACGTTCTTTTCTAGAGTTGTAGCAAGCCGGGTGTAGCGTCTACGCGCATTAGGACGGCGGATCCCACTAACCACCTCAGGCACGATGAGTTCGCCATCACCTAGATCTTCACGCAGCACTGACCCAGCACCCACCACAACATCGAACCCTGTCATAACCGGCCCGACGGCACCGCCTTGCCCGCCTAAAAAGATTGGCGGCTGATTCAGTAAAACTCCGCGTGGAATGTCTCCAAACAGTGATGCCGTGGTCTTGTCGCCGTCGGGAGTGAAGTTGAAATGGATGTAGCTAGACCCAATCTCCGAGTGATGTTTCCGGCTCGTTCCACCAGCCATCAAAGCATCACAGAAGTTGATCAGTGAGCCCAAAGTAACGAAAGGAAAAAGAATTGTCTGCTTTAAGCCAACTGTATGGGCACCGCTTGCCTCTTCTTCAAGAATTGACCCACCACGGACTTGCGCGCCCGAGCCAAGATTTGCTCCAGCAAGAAATACTGCCTGCGTAGCGACTCCACCCTTGAGCTGCACCCGAGGCCCAAGCTGGCAATTTTCAAGCGTCATCGGCGCCTCAGCACCAATTTCGCAGCCTGCAGAAATTACTGTGCTAGCACCGCGCAGCCGAGTTCCTGAATGAAGCACAACACCATGTGCGCTGATCTTGGCGACGTCAACATCATCCGCGATGTCAAGAGTCCATGGGTTTGGGATCGTCACTCCCTTTTCAAGCAGTGCCAGCACCTTTTCGGATCCACGAGGTAGCGGTAACGCCTGCACTTCCATCTCCTTTGATCAGTACTTCTTTGCCTCAGCCTAGCGGCCAAGACCAGAACATCTATCAACAACCGCAGGGGGCTAATCTATTAGCTTCTCAGAGGGATCGTCACCACTTGGCAGTTCCGCAAACTTTGCAGCCATGGTGGGATTGCGCCTCGTAAGCTTCTTGATCGTCACATCTTGGGCTTTGTCATTAGCCAAGCGTAGATTGCGTTCCGACCCCACCAGCGCATCACGCACTTTCTGCAGATGATCGATGGTTTTATCAATCTCATCAACGGCAGTTTGGAACTTTTTAGATGCCAACTCGTAGTTCTTGCCAAAAGCCGACTTGAAAGAATCCAGTTCCGATTCAAAGTTCGTGATATCGATGTTTTGCTCACGTACCAGAGCAAGCTCATTCTTATAGCTCAGCGTTGAGAGAGCAGCATTGCGTAGCAGCGTGATCATCGGGATGAAGAACTGTGGCCGGATCACGTACATCTTTGGGTAGCGGTGCGATACATCAACGATACCCGTGTTGTATAACTCATTTTCCGGCTCAAGCAGCGAGACCAGAATGGCGTATTCACAGCCCTTTTCAACTCGATCTTTATCGAGTTCCTTGAAGAAGTCCTCATTCTTCTTTTTCGCCGCAACACCTTCCGTTTCGTTTTTCATCTCGAACATGATCGAGACGATCTCTTGGCCTTGCTCAGTCGTTCCTGCAGATTGCGGATCAAAATCTCGGAAAATAAAATCGCCCTTACTCCCGGTCCGAGCATCGTTATCTTTCTCAAAGTACGCATTGGCGAAAGCCGTAGCCCGAATACGATTGAACTCGATCTCACAGTGCTGCTCTAAGGTCTCTCCCACCATTTTTGTGGAAAGTTTGGCCTTGAGATCACGCAGCCGCTCAATCTGCTCTTCTCGATCTTTGAGTTGCTGTTCGTACTTATCTTTCAACGACTGCTCAGACAGCTTCTTCTCTAGCTGTGCCCGCTCTAGCTCAGCCTTCGTTTGCTGTAATTGCGTCTGGAACTCTGCCTGCGCCAAGGCCGCTGCAGACTGCTGCTGCACCTCAATCTGGGACAACTTGTGACGAATCTGATCGCGCTCTTGGGTAAGCCCTGTCACTGCCTGGCTGACCGCAAGCTGGCGCGCTAGTTCTTCTTGCTCCAACTTGGCTTCAAGCTCTTTAACCAGGGCCGCGTGCTCGGCCTGTAGGCGTTGGGCCTCTTGACTAGCCTGCGCTTTAGCTAGCTCAACGGCTTGCTCTTGTTTAGCTTCAACGAGTTCAAGCCGCTCATGTAGTTGCCGATCAAATTCTTGATCACGCACCTGCTTGGCGATATCGGCGTAACTTGCCTCATCTACAGTGAAGCTGACTCCACAATGCGGGCATTTGACTTCGCTCATTGCTGACCCTTTCCCTCGTTGTACTGTCCACCATAACTAGCACCACTGACAATTTTTGCCAGCGCGACCAACCTTCAAAAAAATTCTTATCTTTCAGGGTTTCGATCTTGGCTAATATCCCGTAGGCTTATCTCATTGTTCGGTCATTGTCGTAGGTTTTGCTGTAGGGGTTCTCGGATCTCGTAGTTCCTTCTGAATGTGTATTGAGCAGTACCCTGGTAGCGACCGATCCGCGATCGCTCCACAATTTGAAGGAATATCCTCATGGCAACAGGTATCGTGAAGTGGTTCAACGCCGCCAAGGGCTTTGGCTTCATTCAGCCCGATGACGGCTCGGCCGACGTCTTTGCTCACTTCTCCGCAATCAACTCCAACGGCTTCCGTTCGTTGAACGAGGGCGAGCACGTTGAGTACGACGTAGAGAAGGGCCCGAAGGGTCTACAGGCTGCGAACATCTCCGTTCAGCGCTAAATCATAGATAGCAGTAGGGGGCTGGCACCGAAATGGTGC
>CAMQXE010000049.1 GCA_947038745.1 uncultured Propionibacteriaceae bacterium
TATTGATAGCCCTTAGATCGCCCTCTGCCAAGGAGCTAGTCCCAGGAGCGCACCGTGTCCAATGCCTGCTGCAGATCATCGGGATAAGGAGACTCAAACTCCACATACTCATGCGAAGTGGGATGGATAAAGCCCAAGCGCGTCGCATGTAACCACTGACGCTCCAAGCCCAGCTTTCCCGCCAATACTGGATCAGAGCCATAGAGCGGATCACCGCAGCATGGATGCTTTAGCGCAGACATATGCACTCGAATCTGATGCGTACGCCCGGTTTCAAGGTGAATGGTAAGCAAAGTGGCAGCTACATGTGCTTCCAGAGTGTCGTAATGGGTCACCGAAGGACGCCCCCCATCCACGATAGCCATCTTCCAATCATGATGCGGATCACGGCCAATAGGGGCGTCAATTGTGCCAGCAAAAGGATCAGGATGACCTTGAACTAACGCATGATAAGTCTTGTCGATAGTGCGGTCCCGAAACGCCTGCTTAAGCACGGTATAGGCAATTTCTGACTTAGCGACGACCATCAATCCCGATGTACCAACATCAAGGCGCTGCACGATCCCTTTACGCTCCGCCATACCGGAGGTAGAGATACGCACACCAGCAGCCTCAAGATGCTCCACTACGCTGGGCCCTGCCCAACCTAAGCTGGGATGCGCAGCAACCCCCACCGGCTTATCCACGACGATAATGTCGTGGTCTTCGAATACGATACGCAATCCATCGGCAAGCTGCGGATTGAGCAGAACTGTACCGCGTGGCACCTCAGGTAGCTGGATTTCTAGCATTGCTCCTGCTTTAACCCTGATCGAGGCTTTCGTTACCTTTAAGCCATCCAGAAAAACCTGGCCTTCATCAATGAGATCAGCGATACCACTACGAGACAGCCCAAGCATCCGAGCAGCGGCAGCATCTACCCGATCCCCATCCAGACCGTCTGGAACCAGCGCTATGGTCATGATTTCTCCTTGGCTAGGCTTCCGTCGAGGGCATACTTACCCCATATCGTCAGCACGATAAAAAGGCCAGCCGAAGTACAGATGCAGATATCCGCGATATTAAAAATGGCAAATTTAGGCAGCATGATGAAATCGACGACCTCCCCACGGAACGGGCCTGGCGCACGAAAGAGCCGATCATAGAGATTGCCTAAGATCCCACCGATAAGTAGCCCAAGCGCTGTTGCCCACCATCCAAGGCGCAGCCGAGGCAAGGCGTAGCACAACACAGCGATGAGAACGAGCAACGCTAATACCGGAAAGATCGGTGTCCATGCCGCACCCATGCTAAAGGCAGCACCCGAGTTAAAGGTCAAGTACCATTGCAGCACTCTGCCGATGACCGGAGTCGCTTGATACGGCTGCAAGGTCGCCAACATGTGCTCTTTAACTAGTTGGTCCAGTGCAAAACATAGAACCCCCAACGACAAAGCGAAAACGACAGCAGCCCACCTCGGCCACAGAACCGGGGTGGGTAGCGTCTTCTTCCTCGCAGCGATTAGCGACGTTCCTCGCGAGTTTTACACGTAACACACATCGTGGCACGCGGAAAAGCTAGCAGCCGTCCTTTGCCAATCGGTTCAGCGCAGCTCTCACAGTTACCATAAGTACCTGCATTGAGCCGGGCCAAAGCATGCTGGCATTGGTCCAACATTTCGCGCAGGTTCGTCGTGAGCGTCATCTCAGTATCGCGCTCGAAGTTGCTGCTACCAACATCAGCCGTATCGCGACCAGCACCATCGTTGCCTTCATGCAAGAGCTGAGTTAGCTCCGCATCGGCAGCTTGGATCTGCTTCGTGATACGCGCAATATCTGCTTCAAGTTCTTCACGAACTTCAGTAATCTCTTCTGCCGTCCACGGCTTCTCACCAGCAGTGGTTGGCAGATCAATAGCCGGGGTGGACTTCTTCGCCGGGGCCATGGAACACTCCTTTGGACACAGTTTCTTCGCGCAAGAGTAGCGCACGAATGGGCAAAACGGCCCCACTTCAGCGGTGGGGCCGTTTCGTGTTGAGTTTATTAGTTCAGATTAGTCGCCAAGAAGAGCATCAAGACGAGGGGTCGTCGAGGACTCATTCTTAACATTTCCTGGGGCTTCAGAGAGCAAACCTGGCTTGTTCCCTGGCTCAAAAATACCCTTCTTGAGCGCTTCAATCTGGCTCGAGAGATGCTTCTGAATATTTGCGCGGTAGGTTCCTTCGAACTCACGCAACTCGCCGACCTTGCCATGAAGCAGATCTCGCTCTTGCTCCAACGCGGTGAACAACTCAATACGACGGCTCTTTGTCTCACCGTCAAGAGCGTTAGCCCGCGATTGTGCTTCTGACGTCATCTTCTCAGCATTTACGCGAGCCTCAGACTCGACCCGCTCGGCCTTAGTGCGGGCATCGACAGTGATCTCATGGGCCTGACGATTAGCGTCATCGACCTTACGCTTCGCCTCAGCTTCGGCCTCGGAAACGACCTGCTCGGACTGCTTAATTGCCAACTCAACCATGCGCGTCACCTGGGGCGAAGCATCTGATGCAGTAGAGACGACGATCTTTTGCACGCCATTCTCAATTACCGAAGCGCCAGCAGTAGTCTCCTGCTTTTCTCCAAGCTGGGCATGCAATTGCTTATTTTCTACGCGAAGACGCTCGATCTCCTCCGTGCAGCGCTTAAGCGAATCCTGCAACTGCTGCGGAGCGCCAGCATTACGACGAACATCGTCAAGCTCCTCTTTGAGGCTCTTAAGCTCCTCATTAAGGCGCTTGTTCTCATCCTGCAGGCGAGTGTCCACAACTGGTGCAGCCACAACCGGAGCAGCCACGGACTTATCCGCGACCTGCTTCTTCAGTGTATCGGCCTCCTCAGTCATCGCCTGAATCGTGGCCTCAACCTTGTCAACAAAATTGTCAACGTCGGAGACCTCATAGCCCTGACGGCGCGACATATGGAAACGGGTCTTGCGAACCTCGTCAAGTGTGAGCGTCATTCTCCACCTCTAGTTCGAACGCCAAGCTCCCCTTGGCGGGTACGGCCGGGCGCCGCACGATGTTTCATCTTCAGATTATCGCCCATAGGGCTTACCAACCAACCAAATAACAGATTTGTTCCTCAGACACTGTTAATTCTTAGCCAGAGTCTCTAGCTCTGGTTGAAGAAGCTACCAGCGATTCGCTCTTTGTCCTCGGCCGCAACCGTAACGTTGAGCGGCGAAAGCAAGAACACCTTGCTCGTTACTCGCTCGATCGTGCCACGCAAACCAAAGACAAGACCAGCTGCAAAATCCACCAACCGCTTGGCATCACTGTCTTCCATATCAGTCAGATTCATAATGACTGGAAGTCCATCTCGATAATGCTCACCGATAGTACGCGCCTCATTGTAGGTACGCGGGTGAACAGTCACGATCCGTGAAAGATCAACTGCACGAGGAGCGGCGACAACCTGCGGACGCGTCATTGGGCGCACACCAGACTCATCAATCTCTTCCTCGTCATAGTATCCGTCTCCATACACCGGCTCTGTCAGCTCCAGATCCTCGTGCTCTTCCTTGACGGTGTAGCGATCTTCTGAGATAAATCCCAGCCATGCTGCGCCTTTGCGTAACACGTCAGACATCGTTCCTCCTGCCGGTATTTCTTGTTCAGTTCGAGGTTACCTGCCCTGACGGCACCTATGCTTTAGCCACGCCAGAGCCAAGGAACACTACTGCCCCATTACTTCCGTAGGAATCGTCGCCTGCGCGTCGAGCCGAATGCCATTCCAGATGTTCCAGAGTACAGATCCCGATATCGTTCGCAACGACGTCTAACGTCGCTAACTGCGCCAAAGCTGCCTTCCCCAGATCAACGCTGGCGGTTCCCCATGAGGTTTGCCCCCAAGCCTGCGGATGTTGCTCTACAACTGCATTGCGCAATTCTTCTGGAACCTCATAGCATTTCCCACAAATATGCGGACCTATCCAGGCCTCAATATCAGCCGCACCAAGCTCCCGCATGCGAGTTACAGTGGCAGGAATAACCCCCGCCAAAAAGCCAACCCGGCCAGCGTGACATGCGCCAATAACCCCATCTGCACTTGCAAATAAGATGGGGAGGCAATCTGCACCACGAGCACACAGTGCAATATCGGGTAGCTGAGTTACCAGCGCATCGGCTGCTGGTGGCTTCTCGTCGAAAAAACTCTCATCAACATCAACCACAGTCGCGCTATGGATCTGCTGTAATACGGCAAGCCGACTCACTCCCAGTGCAGTGCAGGTTGCTTCCTGCTTACTTTGATAATGAGATAGCTGATCGACATTAGGGCGGCCAACATCAGAACAGAATGCCGCCCCGACGCCAAAACTGACGTCGGGGCGGATAATCGTCTGCATTACTTGAGGAAGTCCGGAATATCGAGCTCATCATCTGAGCTTGGGGCTGGAAAACCTGGGTTGCGGGCGACTGTTGGCTCACCCTGACGCGGCAGCCTTGTTGCTGGCTGCGTTGCAGGCCGCCCAACCTGGCCTGGAGCGACTACCTGCCCCGAAGCCTCTGGACGCGCAATACCCTGCACTGGCTGCGAAGCTGGCAGCGTCGTAACCTGACGTGGCGGCAACTGCTGCTTACGTGGCAGTGGCTGGTTATTATCAAAACCGGCAGCAATGACCGTAACTCGAACCTCATCTCCAAGCGAGTCATCAATGACGGTACCGAAGATGATGTTGGCCTCGTCATGGGCAGCAGCCTCAATGAGGTTAGCTGCGGCCGAAACTTCAAATAGGCCAAGATCAGAGCCGCCGGCGATGGACAGCAGCACACCGTGCGCACCATCGATTGAAGCCTCAAGCAGAGGTGAGCTCACTGCCATCTCCGCAGCAGCACGCGCCCGATCTTCGCCACGAGCCGAGCCAATACCCATCAAAGCAGTGCCTGCGTCTGACATCACTGATTTAACGTCAGCAAAGTCAAGATTGATCAAGCCCGGAGTCGTAATAAGATCAGTGATGCCCTGAACACCTTGCATGAGCACCTGATCGGCCTGCTTGAATGCATCAAGAATGGCGATCTGGTGATCAGTCATTTGCAGTAATTTGTCGTTGGGGATAACGATCAGCGTGTCTACTTCTTCACGCAGATTGCCAATACCGTTTTCAGCCTGGTTAGAGCGACGCCGCCCCTCGAAGCTGAATGGGCGAGTCACCACACCGATGGTCAAGGCACCCAACGCACGAGCAATACGAGCAACGACCGGAGCCGCACCCGTGCCGGTGCCTCCGCCCTCACCCGCAGTCACAAAGACCATATCGGCGCCCTTGAGGATCTCCTCAATCTCTTCCGCTTGATCTTCATCACCTTGACGACCCTTTTCTGGATCAGCCCCAGCGCCAAGACCCCGGGTAAGCTCGCGGCCAATATCGAGCTTGACGTCAGCATCTGACATCAGCAGTGCTTGGGCATCCGTGTTCACGGCAATGAACTCGACGCCACGTAGTCCAGCTTCGATCATGCGGTTAACGGCATTCACGCCGCCACCACCAACACCGACGACCTTAATAACGGCCAGGTAGTTCTGCGATGGGTTCGCCACGATGGTCCTTCTTCGTTGTTGTGGGCTCAGTCCTTGGCACGTAGGGGAAATTGGCACGGTTAGACCTTTCCATTAGGTTATTCGCCAAACCACGCCAGTGCAGAGGGCACGCCCTGATCTCACAAAGTCCGCACCGGTAAACACGGGAGTCTCAACTGCTACTTCAGAGTTCCCCCACAACTAGTTAGCTATACCTTACTGTGGTGACACGGGTCACTACATCAAGGAGAGACATGGCACCGGCAACCGAATCTGGGCTCAAACGACAACTCAGCGCCATTGACGTCGCTGTCATGGGAATTGCCGGAGCCCTTGGCACCGGATTATTCCTTGGGTCGCGCGATGTCCTAGCCCTCGCAGGCCCAGCCGCCATGCTCTCCTATGCGTTCACCGCAGCCTTGGTTTTTGTGGTGACGATCGCGATGGGCGAACTTACTGTTGCCCATCCTGAGCCAGGTGGCTTTGGCGCATCTAGTGCCCGCTATTTAGGAGTCACTGGTGGTTTCATCGTGCGCTGGAATATCACGATTTGCTGCTGCATTGCAGTTGGTGCAGAACTGATCGCCGCCACCGGTTATATCCGAATCTGGCTACCGGGGATATCTCCTGTCACCATCGCAGTAGCGTTGTCAGCTCTCATCATCGCGATGAACTTCATGTCCGTTAGCCTTTACGGAAAAATCGAGACGGTAATGACGATTATGAAAGTAGCCGTCGTTGTCATCTTCATCCTGCTAGGCGTATGTATCATCACCAGTCGCCAATTCCATGGAACTCAGCCGCTATCTAATCTGACTACTGGCGGAGGGTTCTTTGCAGGAGGAGCTTTGGGATTCTTCCAAGGTGCGATTGTGGCTATGTTTAGCTTCGGAGGCATGGAATCGGCCAGCATCGCTGCGGCAGAATCTGCTGATCCAGCTCGCACAATTCCACGCGCTTTCCGTATTCTCATCACGACGATTGTCGCAGCAGATGTTCTTGCTATTGCAGTCATCACCACGATGAGCCCCTGGACCCAAACCATTAATAAAAAACCCGGAGTTAGCTCTAGCCCCTTTGTTGATGTCCTTGGCAGAAGCGGCATCCCCGCAGCAGATAAGATCATGATTGGGGTACTCATCATCGCTGCGCTATCGGCTGCGCTAGGGCTTATGTATGGAGCATCACGCTTGCTCTATTCACTCGGAGCAGATGGTTTTGCCCCACGAGCATTAGCTGATGCCAATCACCGCGGGGTGCCAGTCAAGGCCGTCATTTTTTCCAGTTTCGGCATGGTTATTGCGGTGCTCTTAGCGCTATTCCGCCCGCATGACGCCTTTGAGATGCTGCTTGGAGTGCTTATCATCAGTCTGGGGATTACCTGGATCATGGTCTTACTGACCCACCTCAAGTTCCGTAAGCAGCACAAGCCAACATCGGGATTCCGGTTACGCGGAGCTCCAGCCATCACGTACATCACACTTGTTGCCTTAGTAATCATGACAGCAGGACTTTGGACTATTCCGTCCATGCGAATCGCGATCTACTGGGGTGTTCCCTACGCTATCTTGCTCTGCAGCACTGCATTTATCGTTGCGCGTCGCCGAGCTCGGGCTATCAGCGAATAACTGGGTGCCCAGGGCTAGATACGTCAACGACGCTCTTCTGCTGTGGCGCAGCTAGGAGATCGGCAGCGATTTTTAGCTTGAGTTCCAGCTGCTCCACTGAGCCAAGAAATACTGAGCGGTTATTTGGCAAAAGTAGCTGCACAGAATCTCGCGTAGAAATAGAGATCTGCCCCTCCGCCAATGGCCCTTTTAGACCTTGCGCTAACGCAACAACGTCACGAGTCACCGCCTCATCTGGAGCTGTCGCCAATGTAGCGGTCCGGATTCCGGCTGGAACTTGAGCAACCCGCAGATAGGCGTATGCCGTCTCATCAACCAGGACGATTCCCGATGGCGAACTTAATGCCACCACCGGGGTTCGTTCAACAATAGTGATGACCAAAGTATGGGGAAACTTACGGGTGACCTTGGCAGATTTCACCTGTGCCAGCACCATCACGTCAGACTCAATCGCTGTGGTATCAATACGCGCCAGAGGACGCCCCAACGGGACTTTTGCTGCTGCCGCGACATGTTCAGGAGCAAGGCTCGCAGTACCAGCGATCTCGACCCGCTCTGCTACGAGCAAGCTGGACCACCCGATGACCCAACCAATAGCCCCCAATAACGCCAGAAGTAGCACCCCGATCACAATAATGAGCAGGCGACGAATCGCCAGCTGATGCTGGCGTCGCTGTACCCTGCCAGTGAGATCGCGTGGAGAACGTCGATCAGCCATGCTGACCCAACAGCTTAAGGATCTGCGGACCAACAGTGGTGATGGTTCCTGCACCAATGGTCAAGATCAAATCCCCTGGCTGCGCCAGTCGTGAAACGACGCCAGCAGCGTCAGCTAGCTCAGGCACATAGATTGGCGCAGCTCCTGCCGCTTGCGCTGCCTGAGCAACTAAAGCCCCCGTAATTCCTGGGATTGGCTCCTCACGTGCTGGGTAAATATCGAGCACCACGATCTCGTCTGCTGCGGTCAAAGCCCGG
>CAMQXE010000050.1 GCA_947038745.1 uncultured Propionibacteriaceae bacterium
GCTTGTCTGGCAGCGAGACTCCAGGCGTCCCACCAGGAATAATCTGCACTTGCCCTGTGACATTGAAAACCCAACCCTTAGTCGGAGTTGAATCGGCATAGTACGGATCGTATTTCCACTCTGACCGTGGAGCACCGCTAGAGACAATATCGGGTTTGCCATCACCTGTGACATCGCAAGCGCCACGAGCTAAAGAGCCACCCATGCCTGAGGTGAACTCACCTAGCCAACTCTTCGTATCAGCCTGATCTAGCGGGGTCATACCTGGTTCAGCACTTGGATCGGCAGGCTTAGGGCTAATCGGTTCAATGGGGTCAGTCGTTGCCGGTTCGCCTTGATGGGAAAGGTCGATAGTCCAGACATCTACTTTCTTGGCAGCATCACCGGTATAAATCGTCGTGAGCTTGTCGGTACCGCGACGTGGTATGACACCCACACGCAGACCGCCGTCACCAGCATCACCATCTTCACTAGCTAGCCAGGCCTTCTGTGACGTTGGAATGTCATCAATACCTCGGCCAACTGACCAGTTCTGCTTCAAAGCCGTTGCAGAAATAACCAAAGCCCCCGGATGTTCTTCATTATCGGGCCTCCCAACGACTAGCGCGCCAGGGTGGTCATCATCAGTGACGAAGGCCAGCGCACTACCGATTCGGCCTCGTACTGGCTGCCGGATGAGCGTACCAGCAGCCTCTCCATCGCGTAGTACAGCAGGTTCCGCTGTCGCTGCAGTATTGACGCTGACCGAAGAATGTTCCTCGCTGCCGTAGACGATGGATACTGCGCCAGTACGTCCATTAGCCAGCGGTGCGCCAATGGCAACATCATCAATACCATCTTCATTGATATCGCCAACACCCGTAATAGCTCTACCAAAATCTTGCCCGGCGCCTGCGTTTATGACTGCGGATGCGTCGGCAAGCGGCTTAGACCCCTCGGTAGCAGGTATCAGCCATACTGCGCCGTTCGCGCTATCGCCAGCAGCGATTACCGGAGCCACATCACCGGCAACATAGCCAACCGAGGCAAGCGTCGTAATAGTTGCACCAGTCCAACTTGCCGTTGCGTCAGCAGCATTTTTGCTTCCTGAATCTGGAACCGAGGCGAAATAGTGCACAGTATCGCCTGCGGCGATAACGAAACCACGATCGTCTGGAGAAAAGGTTGACCCCATACCCGTAATCGCCGTTGGAGTATCTGGCAAAGCGACTGACGCCTGAACCGGGATCTCTCCGCCTTGCGGTTTCTTGCTCAGATCAGCTAGAACCACCGATTTGTCCGCGCTGACCCCTAGAACAGCCTTGCCTTGGGGGCCTGTAGATATGCAAGCAATTTGTTCACCAAAATGCTGTACCCCAGCTGGCGCTTTGTAGAAAATGGCTTCTGGCTGGTCTGCTATCGAGCGGATAACTTCATTGATTGCCGAGCCATAGGGAATGTATGGAACTACCGCAACCCGTTTGAGCTCTGGATCAACAAAGATCATGTCAGCTAGACCATCACCGGTTACATCACATGACGTAGCCGGGAAGCTATTCGCATCAGGGTAGGTAATCCGATCAGTTTTTCTAATCACATCATGATAACGAGAAGGATCAATATGTGACCAACGTTTCTCTTTGGAATCAATGTCAGTCGCATGCTTTTCTGCATCTACCGCAGAAGCCAATGGCATAGAAGCAAAAGTTAATGTCACGGCCAATCCGCAAAGCGCTAGCCGTGACATGTGAAGAAATAGTCCATTATTAGGACTAGGCATGGAGATCCTCCAGTAGCAGTTTGTTTTAGGTGAGGCTATCCTAACCCCTTGCCTCGGGTGGTGCAACTCCCCCAAGCCCAACCTCGGGTGGAGCTACCGAAACCCACAAGCTAGCCATTCTCCCTTGCTATCATGGAATTAAAGCGTTGGCGTTGGCTCTTTATCTACGTCAGCAGTAGTTCCCTTTATGCCATAGGAAGCACGACGCGATGCCCGCCGAAGAGTAGCAAGGACCGCCGGTCCAACAATAGAAATTGCCAGAGTATTAGTAATAGCTCGCCCAGTATCCCAACCTGCTGTTGACGTCAATAATGTAAAGACCACAAATCTACCTAAATTATCCATGATCGGCGCACCAGCGACATAGGAAATAGCACCTTTATGGTAGTAGACCTCTGCCCCAGTAATAAATGGCCAGAACCATAGATTCATAATGAATCCGAATCCATATGAGACTACAATCCCATAGACAACCAGCATCACAATTTCTGCCTTGCCATGAACCTTTCGTGGGAGCAACCCCGCTCCCATGCCGATCCAAGCTGAGGCCATCATTTGGAATGGCAGCCATGGCCCAACGCCAGCGGTCAATAAAGCCGAAGCAAAAAGCGAGGTACACCCCAGGACAAACCCAAACCCGGCCCCAAACACTCTTCCGGCTAATACCAGCATGAAGAAAACCGTCTCGATGCCTGCCGTACCTGCCCCCAAAGGACGTAGCGCAGCGTTGATTGCTGACAGCACCCCGAGCATCGCAAGCGCTTTAGAATCCATACCCCCTTCGGATAACTCCGCCAATACCACAATGATGATGATTGGCAAGATTCCAAAGAAAATGAATGGCGCATCAACACCATGTTGCAGCGACGAAGGCTTGACCTTCACAAAGAGCGGCCATGCAAACATCATTAACCCCGCGATCGAGGCGATAGTCAAGACCAAGGCGGAACGGCGACCTATCCGTACCGCTTGGTCTTTACGCCCCCACTGGATCCGGCGCGGCTCAGAACGCTTTACTGACGGATCAGTTTCAGCCATGACACTCATCGGGATGCCTCCGTTTCTAAGGCCACCGCAACATCACTAACCCGCAGCCAACGATCAGACAAGATTTTTGCTACCTGGGGTGCAAATGCTGGGGATGCGCCTAACACCTCACGCACTGGCCCCTGCGAAACAATCTCTCCCTCTGCCATCACCACAGCAGCATCTGCAACTGTCGCAACAAACTCCACGTCGTGAGTCGAGACAACAATGGAATGCCCAGCACCAGCCAACTTCCGTAAAACATCCGCAAAAACTCCCTTAGCGGTGTAATCAAGGCCACGAGTTGGTTCATCAAGTAAGAGCACTGGCGGTGCAGCCGACAGTTGCACGGCTAGCACCAGCGCCAGCCGCTGCCCTTCGGATAAATCCCGGGGATGATGATCGCCAGCGATGCCCGGTGCAATTGACTCTAGAAGCGCCTGACAGGTTCCTGGCTCTGCTCCAGATTCAGTATCTGCAGCCGCACATTCGTCAAGCACGGACTCCAAGTAGAGCAGGTCGCTTGCTGTTTGAGGCACAAGACCAACCAACGCCCTGGCTTTTGCTGCTGACAGTTGCTTTGGATCTTTTCCTGCGACATCGACGCTGCCGCCTTGCCTCGGGACTGAACCTTGCAAGGCCCATAACAGCGACGATTTCCCTGACCCATTGCGGCCCATCATTGCCAAGATTTCACCCGTATGCAGCGTTAGATCTATGCCCCGAACTGCAACCGTTGGGCCGTAGCGGACAACAACATCATGAGCTTGCAAGGCAATCTTGTCGCTAGCGTTAGTCCGCACTGGAGGCGGCGGCACCGCTGCAAGACGTTCACGGATATCTGAAGCCCGACGACGGGCATCGCGCACAGACAACGGCAACGGCCGCCAACCACAGATCCGGCCGAGCTCAACGATGGGTGGAGCGATAGTGCTGGTTTCCATCATGGTTGCCGGGGCCCCCGATGTTACCTGTCCAACATCATCGATATGAATAATCGTGTCCGCGAACGGAACTACCCGCTCTGTGCGGTGTTCGGCAAGGACCACCGTAGTGCCTAAGTCTTGAACTAGGCGGGCTAACGTCGCAAGAACCTCTTCTGCAGCGGTCGGATCAAGTGCTGAGGTTGGCTCGTCAAGGATGAGCACCTGCGGATGTGTAGTAAGTACCGCACCGATCGCCACCCGCTGTTGTTGCCCGCCGGACAAGGTACGTAAGGCTCGACGACGAAGTTCCGCAATACCAAGGAGGTCTAGCGTCTCCTCGACTCTACGACGCATGACGTCTGCTTTCATGCCGAGTTGTTCCATGCCATAAGCAAGTTCGTCCTCGACAGTGTCAGTCACGAACCCGGCAAGTGGGTCTTGCCCCACAACACCCACCAGATGCGCAAACTCTCGGGGTGGACGCCCATGCGTCGTTACTCCGGCAACGCTTACTCTTCCTTCAAGATGCCCGCCGGTAAAGTGCGGAACTAAACCGTTGAAGGTTCCCAGTAACGTCGATTTTCCTGACCCAGTACGGCCAACAAGTAGCGCAAGTTCTCCTTCTGCGATCTGAAGATTTACTCGATCAAGTGTCGGGATTTCTTGCCCGTGGTACCAAAAGCTCACGTCTTCAAGCGTGATCATGTCAGGGCCTCCTTCGTAGCAACAAGGGGTTCAGCAGCGTGATGAGCTAACAAAGAACGTCGTTCTTCATCTGGTTCTGTCGTTACCTCTTCGGGGAGGAAACCTTCAAACGGCGGCAGCGGTGGTGGGGTGAGCCAGGCCGGAATTAGACCAATCAAGATTGCAGCAAGCGGCCCCCAAGCCAAGAGCGGCCATGAGGCCTGAATCATTGATGGATTTAGTGCTGTCGGATCCAGCCCCGAGCTAGCGCTCATGGCAAATGCCACTGCCAATCCCGAAATTGCAACCACTATCTCAGCCAGTTGCCATCTATCTGGGCGGTAACGTGAACGCTGTACTCGCTTGCCTGCGCTACCAAAGCCGGTAAGTGCAAGCAAGATACCGATGAGCAGCATGGGTTTACCCAAATACCATGGCGTTGTTGTATCGAGAGTTCCATAGATGCCTACGCATAGACCGATCAGGCCTAATACCATCGCGACACCTGTCCGACGACGAGCTCTTTTGCTGATCTCTCCGGCTCTGCCGTAGCCGCGTGAATCCATTGATGCGGCGAGCTGCAGCGAACGGTTAAGCGCATCTTCAAGTACCGGAATAATGATTGCCCGTAGTGCTTTGCGTTTCTTCTCTACTGAACCGCGAAGCCGTCGTGCGCGATTGACTCGTTGAACACTCTCTGCGAGTTGCGGCAGCACAGATAACGAGACTACGACGACGGTACCTACCTCATAGAGAGCCGATGGCAATGATTTCAGTAGACGTTTCGGGTTAGCTAATGCGTTAGCAGAACCAAAGCAGATCACCATCGTTGCTAAACGTAATCCGTCGTAGAGCCCACCTAGCAGCGCTTCTGCTGAAACATTACCGAATAGGCGGATGCCAGCAGCCCACGCCGGTAGCGGAATGCTTGGGAGCCGCAAGATGATGGTGTCTCCTTCACCTCCGCCGAAAATAACGCGGAAACCAACGCGCATGGCAATGATGAAAAGCCCCAGCGACACATACATCTTGAATGACAATGCCCAAGGCGCATCGGTTCGTCTTGAGGTTACGACGAAGCAAGCCACGGCACAGATCAGGAGCAGCAGCCAAGGGTTAGTCGTACGGCTTGAGGCCATAGCAAGCCCCAGTGCCCATAGCCACCACGCGCCTGGGTGAAGATCACGCGGGAGAAAATACGTAGCCCCTGCCCAACGCCGTAGTTGTTCTAAGGGTCCGCGTCTGGTCACGATCTGCGCTCTTTTTGTGTAGTGATACGCACGCTTAACGTTCCAGCTGGCGTCGACGATGCCTAGACATGAGGAACGCACCGAGCATGAGTGCAAGAATTACTCCTCCTGCCACCCAAGGTGCAAAGTCGCTTGCACCTGCTTGGCGTTTAATGACCTCATTAACATCAGGGGCATCTTCGCCTCCTGAATAGCGCACCGATGAGATAGCCACCCCAGGCGAGGCGCCTGCGTGTTCCCGTGGTAGCGGCGCTGGAGCATTACCTCCAGAACTTGCGCTAGTCGTCGCGGCTCCTGGTGCTGCTGGATCTTGCTGTTGTGTAGTGCCATCAGAGGCGACTACCACAGAGGTTCCATTGGTTGCAGCTCCTGTGCCAGTAGTCGTAGCAGCCTGGGAGGTATGTACATCCGGTGCTTTTTCTTCAATATCAGTAGATTTTGGCGCTGGCTCGTCTGCCGTATTACAGCCTTGTCCCGCCGTTCCCGGCCGTGATGGCGCAACCCGTGGCATCGGATTTGATTCTGCGGTCTTATTCATCGAAAAGGACCAACCTTCAAAGCCACCAGGCACAGCCTTGCGGTTCTTTACACCCCACTGAGAATAAGTCCATTCACAGTTGTTACCGGCCCACCAGTAGGACCAATAGGCGTTCGCCGGAGGAGTATCAATACATGCTTCTTGATAATCGCTTTTTTCGCGAATTGAAAGTTTTTCAACCGCTGAAGGACGGTTTTCGATACGACAGATGAACGCATCTCCCCAACGCTGCACACCTGCTATCTGGAAACCTGCTCCTTTAAGCGCGTCAAGGCCCGTCCCTGGACTAGCTTCAGGAAAGCAGCGAACGAGCGTGGTGCCGCCAAGGTCTTGAAAATCGATAACTACGGTGACTCCCTTTTCTGTCGGACAGATCCCAGGAATACCTCGACTCTGATTTACCGCAACTGCCGAGGGTGTGAACACCACGAGGTTTGCCACACATAAAGTGCTGGCAATACAAGCAAGAGCCACTCTCCAAAAACTACGGGGCCTATGGGCTAGCCACACACTCATCATTTTTCTTCTTTCATTCTTGATCTGGCCAAAGAGGGAGCACCAAACCCGACAGCCGTGCCAGCAACAAGCACAAGGCAAGCACTCCAGCCACTTCGCCACCATGGACGCCCCAACGGCATCGAATCAATCTGTTGCAGATCTGCCCGAGGCAACAAAACCACCCCACCACTAGCATGCTGAACCTCAGTTGCAGCACCAGCAGTAACCACAACATCACTACCTCCAACTTTGCTACCCGCAGGCCCCTGACCACCCGCAGGCCCAACACCACCCGCAGGCCCAACACCACCCGGAACCGTCACCACAAGCCGACTCGGCGAAGCAGCCGCCCCAGTAACCACACGAGGTAAAGGCGCAGCAGTAGTCGTAACCCTGGCCGTCATTGTCACAGTCGGCTGAGGCTCAACTTCATTTTCCGAAGGCGACGGCGCCACCGGAGACGACGGCATCGGAACAGTCGGTTTTGGCTCTGCCGGTTTTGGCTCCGGCACCGAAACCTGACACCCACCAGGACGCAGCTTCATCGACTCCGAAGGCGCAACAACATCCCACAACGGAACCCGAGAAAACGCCAAAGAACCATAAAGCGATGAACGTATCCAATAGAACCAATTATCTGAACCGATACCTTCATCCCGAGCAACAAGAAGTTCTCGTTCCCTCGGAGCAATTGCTCCAATCTGATCAGCTAGCGCTGTATCTTTAGCATCTTCAGCATTTACTTGCAAACTGTAAACGAAATTTTTCGCTCGCATTAATGCTTCAGGATCAGCACAGGAGGCCAATAAAACCGAAGCGATAATTCCCGTCGAATATGAAGACGCCAATGCCCCTTCTGTATCTTTTGCATCCCTTGCAATGGTTGCATCCCAACCACCAGAAGGCAGCTGGGACTTACGTAATACTGCTTCTGCTCGTTCAATTGGGGAATCAAGATCTGCAATCCCCATACTTCGAGCAGCCTGAAGCCCCATTACTGCGAATGCAGTATCTTCCAAAAAAATTGAATCCGCACCAGATCCTTCAGCACATGACCCTACAAGTACTGATTTAAATGTAGCTAGATCGAACTTTCCATAATTTCCAGGAAACGATCCATCTTCACACTGATATTGCAATATTTTCTTAACCACAGAAGCTGGAGCGCGACCAACTGAAGCCAGTGCAGCTAGAGAAATCCCTTGCCCGCCCGCAGAAATCACATCAGCATCTATTATTAATTCCTTAGACTCATCTCTTATCGCTACAAATCCAGCATTATCCCCATCTTTAACGATCATCCCTTCCAACTCTTCAACTAAATTAAAACCAGAAATGTTTTCAGGATTTGCACCTACAGCACGCGCAGCAATAATAAGCAAAGCAACTCCAGGAGA
>CAMQXE010000051.1 GCA_947038745.1 uncultured Propionibacteriaceae bacterium
ATATTATGCGGCACCACCGTGGCTGGTCTGACATCGTGGATAAATGTCGCGCAAGCGGCCGGAGTGTTGGTCGGGTATCTTGTCATTGCTCGGCTGGCAACGATATTGCAAAATCGACGTTTTGATTCTCGGCTGCGGCGTTTAGAACTTGCTGACGAGGAGCCCACAGTGTGCTTCACTTTGGCTGCAAACGCCCATGAGCGTGACGTCGAACTCTCTGCTCCGATTGTTTTCACCGGTTCTTTGTGGGACCCGGTTCCTGTGACTGCGCCGACCTATGTCCAGCAGCCATTGGCGCCCCGTACTGTGCGGACCATTGATCTTTCAGCGCCTGAAACTAATCCCCGACGTGATCCGGTAGCTATCCCCGAAGAAGTAGCAGAATCTATCGAATTGCCCTTTGCGGTTGGTGAATGAGGTAGCTATTCGGTATAGTCTGATGAGCAAGTTCTTGGGGCTATGGCGCAGTTGGTAGCGCGTCTCGTTCGCAATGAGAAGGCCAGGGGTTCGAATCCCCTTAGCTCCACCAGTATTAATAAAGGCTCGAACTTGGTAAGAGTTCGGGCCTTATTGGTGTCTTATGGGAACTGTCGTGTGCAGTCGTTGCGCGACAACCAAGGGAAATCCCATGTCCTGACGTGCGTGAAGGATCAGTACTGGTCGACCAAGAGCGGTCAGCACGGCCTCGGGATCCGCCGGACGGTGGGCGTGGAGTAGACCTTGCTCGAACGGTGCCAGCCAGTCCCCGCTGAATGTTATCCCTTGTAGGAACTCGCGGTACTCGTCGAGGCGATCGAGGTTCCAGATCGCTTGCGGTGCGTCGTTGTGAGCCCAGGCAATCGTGCGCTGCAGATCGTCGCCGGTCTCGGCCATCACAGGCGGCAGGGCACGACGTCGCTGATACTCGGGCCATGCATCTAGGGCGCCATCGAAGTCGACGTAGGGTGGTGGAGGCCAGCACAAGCCGCCGCACCAGGTCGGGGTACTTCTCCACCAGAAGTTGTGCCCACTGCCCACCGGTAGAGAACCCCAGCAGGTCCACCTGCTCGAAGCCCATCACATCGATCAGATCGATCATGTCCTGCACCGCCAGCTCGGGCTGGTACTGCGTCAGCGGCAGGTCACGGGAACTGTGACCGCAGCCACGCAGGTCCGGTGCAATCACGTGCCGGTGTTCGCCGACCAACCGGAGTCCTGGATTCAGGTAGTGATGGCTCCAGCTAGGACCCCCATGGATCACGACCAGAGGAACAGTTATCAACTGCTCGCCGAACTGTTCGACGGCCAGCGTAATGCCGGATGGCAATGTCACATAGTCCTTGTGTCCAACGTAGCATCGCGCTGGACGTCTCTTTTGTGATCCTTCCTGCAGTGATTACTGTTGGCTCTAGCCATCATTAATGCGAAGATCGTGACCGGGCTGATAAAGCGGAAACTGCGTTGTTCCAAGTTCTGAGGTAGAGCAACTGGTTCGGGGGTAGATATCGCATATCGGCTATTGTCAGAGGTCAATAGCGAGTTCATGAGTGTGGGTTTAGTGAGATTTAGCCCAGACGGAATCATTATTGGGCAAGATTGGTCTGGTATGAGAACTCCTAAAGCAATGGCACGCAATTGCGTTGTGCGCGGCTCTGTAGCAACGCGAGATCCCATTGTGGTGGTATCGGGCTTGCCCTATGTCATCCGGCTGCTGCTCGTTGTGGTGCTTGGTGGGATTGCTGCGGGGCTTGTCGGCGCGCTAATGGCCGTTGCTTTGGTTGCGGTGCAAGGGCTCGCTTTTGGTGTGAGCTCACCCCATCTCCTTGACCAGATTCGCCACGCTGCTCTATGGCGGCGGTTCGCAGGCCCTAGCGCTATCGTGCTGATCGCAGGGCTGGGGTGGTACTGGTTCCGCCGTAGTGGAGCTACGCCAGGGGTCGATAAAGCGGCATACCAGCCAGGTACTATGCACATCCGTCGCTCATTTTTCGACGCATTCTTACAGATCGCCGTAGTAGGTTCAGGTGCCAGCATTGGCCGCGAAGGGGCGCCTCGTCAGGCTGCTGGCGCGTTGCTAGATCGGCTGGCCTGCTGGTGTGGTCTGCGTAGCGATGATGCGGGATTACTTATCGCTGCCGGAGCCGGAGCTGGCCTGGCTGCGGTATATAACACTCCACTAGCAGGTGTGGCTTTTGCCCTCGAAATTATCTGGGTTCGTTGTACTTGGCGAGATCTCGCGCTCACATTGCCAGTGAGCGCTATCGCGACGATAGTGGCCTGGCTGGTCACGAAGAATCGGCCCACATATAGCTATCCGCAGCTTGTTTTTTCGTGGTGGTTCCTCGCCGTAGCAGGGGTCTTAATACTTGCTGGCGCCATACTGGGATGGGCATTCCGGGCGCTCATGGAAGTCTGCGCGCGTCGGCAGATCTGGGACTCAATCTGGGTGATCCCTGGTGTTGTGTTCGCTGCTTTGCTGGTGCTGATCGTTGGATTGTGGCGTCCAGAAATTGCAGGCAATGGTAAAGATTTAGTACAAATCGCCTTTGAGGCTTCGGCTCCCGTCGCAGTATGGGCGCTACTCTTATTCGCCAAACCGCTAGCTACAGCCTTGTGCCTACGATGTGGCATGGCTGGTGGATTATTGACTCCAGCCCTTGCTACGGGGGCTGCATTGGGGGCGCTCGTTGCCATTGGCAGTGGAGCTATTGGGGTTGCAATCCCTGTTCCGCTGGCGGCTTTGCTTGGTGCCTCAGCGGTCCTTGCAATTGGCCAGAATGCCCCGATATTCGCCATGCTCTTTGCATTGGAACTCACCCATGCTCCGCTATGGATGATGCCGTTGTTGATCCTTACAACAGCAGGGGCTTGGGCCTTGTCTGGCTATCTTTCAGGCAAGCCTCGACGATCCAGACCATCGTCTTAGAGTAGATATTCATCTCGAGCCAGAAAACCTCACACAAGGTTTAACAAAGTTTGTCGTCAGAGCTGTATGCAATAGAGGGAGTTTGCACTGACAAAATGGCCGGCGGTAGCGCTTTGCTACCGCCGGCTATGAAACCAGTGTGTTTAGATCTGGGTATTGTCTGGATCGGTATAGATACCTGGCATATCGACGATCATCGTGGTGCCACCAGCAGCGTCGCGCAGTTCCTTTGGTGCCAAGACGCGAGCCAAATGATAGGCAGCAACGACGACGATGGTACCCAGCGCAATACCAGACAAGGTGAATGTTGGTGAGATCTGGAGCTTTACATCGCCGATACCGATGATGATGCCGGCGGCAACCGGAACTAGGTTGATGGGGTTGCCGAAATCGACCTGATTCTCTTTCCAGATCTTGGCACCCAGCAGACCGATCATGCCGTAGAGCACGACACAGATACCGCCCAAAACACCTGATGGGGTAGCGGAGATAAGCGCTCCAAACTTAGGCGAGAAGCCAAAGAGGATGGCAAAGCAAGCAGCAGCGACATAGGCCGCAGAGGAGTACACCCGAGTTGCTGCCATGACGCCGATATTTTCGGCATATGTGGTTGTTGGTCCAGCGCCTAGCAGAGTGGAGAGCATGGAGGTCAGGCCATCTGCGCCGATAGCTTTGCCCATTTCAGCATCAAGGTTTGCACCTGTCATCTCGGCTACAGCCTTAACATGCCCGGTATTTTCGGCAATTAGTGCAATCACAACAGGTAAAGCGATCAGCGCGAAAGCTGCAGAAAAATGCGGCGTATGGAAGCCTACGACGTTTGTCGATGCACCGAATTGCCAGGTTTCGAGGTTCGTCATGGGGGGCAGGCCAAACCAATCGGCACGAGCAACATTGGTCCAGTCCACGCGCTTGTATGTCGTACCATTCGTCGTGATCGGGCCGAAGATGAGGTCAAAAATCCAGCTCAGCACGTAGCCAAAAAGTAGTGCAAGGAAAATTGCGATCCGCCCAGGGAATCCCTTGAAACCAACAGACATCACGATGACAGCAAGCATGGTGAGCAAGGCAATCCATTGATCTTTGGGCCAGTACACATTGGCGACGACTGGCGCCAAGTTGAAGCCAATCAACATGACAACGGCGCCAGTTACCACCGGAGGCAAAGTGCGGTGAATTACCCCAGCACCTAGGAAGTGGATGATGACACCCACGACGAAGAGTGTTAGGCCGACCCACAACATGGCACCGGAAACGTCTGAAGGCTTACCACCCATGGAATAGATCGTTGTGGCAACGCCCACGAAGGAGGCAGAGGAACCCAAATAGCTTGGTACTCGGCCGCGCACGACTAGGAGAAAAATAAGTGTGGCAACACCCGACATCATGACGGCTAGCTGCGGATTGAGCCCCATGAGCAAGGGGAATACGAAGGTTGCTCCAAACATCGCCACAACATGTTGGGCCCCAAGCCCAGCAGTGCGGGCCCAGCTAAGCCGTTCGTCGGGTGCGACGACATCTCCGAGGGCAAGTTTTCCGTCACCGTGTAGTTTCCAAAGCGCCATGAGTAATCCCTTCCACGAGAATCTTAAAGAATCACTGCCACTTCTCCCGAATCCGCAACGATTTGTGAGGAATGCCACCGATATTGACCCCCATATTTGGGCAATTTCGTGTTGTAGCGTATGTTTTCCACATTGGACACCCAATCGGGAGTCCAGCACCCTTATCCGTATACAAGAGGATGTCCCTATGGATTCTCCACGTGAGACGCAGATCGCTGCGTCGTGGAAGTGGAGTGGTGCGGCGTGATTAAGTACATTCTCAAGAAGCTCTTGAACTGGCTAATCATGATCGTCCTAGCCACGAACCTCACTTACTTCCTTGCTTGGGCTTATATGAAGCCCCGCACAAATCTAGAACTGCGTGCTGAAGGCGGTAAGCCGCTTCCGCCAGCCCAGATCGATCGTCTTCTGGATCGTTACAACCTCAATGACAAGGTTCCGATCTTTGAACGTTGGCTAGTATGGGCGAAGGGCATCGTTCTGCATTGGGACTGGAGCCAAAGCCTTGACGGCGAAGCGGTTCGGCATCAGATTGCCTTCCGCGTCTGGGTCTCATTGAACTTGGTTTTGTTAGCAACCGTGCTCTCAACCATCATTGGCATTGCTTTGGGCGTTTTCACTGCCTCGCGGCAGTACAAGTTTGGTGACCGATTCTTCCAGTTCGCGGGCATCATTACGATGAACATCCCGACACCGGTTGCGGCATTGCTTGTTGTTACTGCAGCAATCGCTATCAACGGTGCGGTTGGTAGTAACATCTTCTTCGTTACGGGATCGTCATCTCCGGAAGTTACAGGGTTCTTGCCCTCTTTGAAGGATCGATTCCAGCACGTGATCCTGCCTACCTTGTCGATGCTGATCGTGAGTATTTCTGGTACTCATTTCACTCAGCGTTCACTCTTGTTGGATAACATCTCCGCTGACTATGTGCGTACGGCCCGAGCCAAGGGCTTGCAGAAGGCTCAAGCCGTTCGCAAGCACGCACTACGGACCTCCATCATTCCCGTCGCAACTGGTGTCGCGTTTGCGATTCCGGGCATGTTCACTGGTGCATTGATGTCAGAAAAGATCTATGCCTGGAACGGCATGGGCGCTTACTTTATGGACAGCATTGCCAAGAACAATGTCCATGGCGTCGTTGCAGTGAGTGCGTTCGGTGCGGTCATGACTGCTATCGGCGCGATCCTGGCTGACCTTGTTGTTGTGTGGCTTGACCCCCGAGTGCGAGTGAGCTGATATGACTGAAACTCCAAACACCACGGCAGAAATTACTGCTGACACAACTGAGACTGTCGATGTAGCTATCGAGCGTCCAAAGACGAAGCGTCTGGGACGTGGCAAGGTTTATGCTCGACGCTTCTTCCGTAACATTCCGGCAGTAGTCGGTCTGTGTATCTTTGGTATCTTGACCATCTGGGCCATTGTGGGTGAACACCTGACTCACTGGGGCATTAATGAAATCGACTGGGATGCAGACCCCATGTCGCAGCCGCCCTCGGCCGCGCACTGGTTCGGCACTAAGTCCGGCTTTGATATCTTCGCTCAGGTTTCTCACGGTCTATCGCGCTCGCTAATCATTGGCGTGACCGTGTCAATCTGCTCGGTGCTGCTCTCGGCTTTCATCGGCGCAGCAACGGCTTACTTCGGTGGCTGGACTGAGAAGGTTATCTTGTGGATCATTCACTTCTTGCTGGTGATCCCGGGCTTCTTGATCTTGGCAATCATCTCGGCTGGTAATGGTGGCAAGATGATTGCTTTGATCATCGCCATGATCGCCTTGGGCTGGATGTACTCAGCTCGAGTCATCTGGTCGTTGTCGATCTCCATTCGAGAACGCGAATATGTCATGGCAGCGCGTTATATGGGCGTCTCTGGTGTTAAAACGGTGTGGCGTCACATCATTCCTAACATTGGCTCGCTCTTGGTGCTCCAGTTTGCGATGGGTATCGTCGGTGCGATCATGTCAGAAACCGGCTTGTCCTTCCTTGGCTTTGGTATTAAGCCCCCGGACATCTCCCTCGGTGCCATGATCGGTGACGGTACGCAGCTAGTCGTTTCATCCCCATGGGCTTTCTACTTCCCGGCTGGTGTATTGACCGCACTGACGATTTCTAGTGCCTTCGTCGCCGATGGTTTGCGCGATGCCCTTGATCCCAACTCTGCTGCAGGAGGTCGCGCATAATGGTCGATCCAGTCCTTTCCGTTAAGGATCTGCACGTTTCGTTTGCTTCGGAAGCTGGCCGTGTTGATGCTGTTCGCGGTGTGAGCTTTGACCTCTTCCCAGGCAAAACTCTCGGTATCGTCGGTGAGTCGGGTTCGGGTAAGTCCGTCTCGATGAATGCGGTGATGGGCCTTCTGCCCGGTACTGCGAAGATCACTGGTTCGGCTGTGCTGCACGGGCGAGAGCTCCTTGGCCTGTCGGATGATGAATTGTCAAAGATCCGTGGCAAAGAAATGGCCATGATCTTCCAGGATCCGCTTTCTTCATTGACCCCGGTGTTTACCATCGGTGATCAGATCGTCGAAGCGATCCGAGTTCATCAAGATGTTCCGACAGCCCAGGCTTGGAGCCAGGCTAAGGAACTCCTTGAGTTGGTTGGTATCCCTAACCCGGATCGTCGCTTGAAGAACTTCCCGCATGAGTTCTCTGGCGGTATGCGTCAGCGCGTGGTTATTGCTATTGCGATGGCAAATAACCCCAATGTCATCATTGCCGACGAGCCCACCACAGCTCTCGACGTGACGATTCAGGCGCAGGTGCTTGAGGTGCTTAAGAAGGCCCAGCGTGAGACTGGTGCAGCAGTGGTGATGATTACCCACGATATGGGTGTTATTGCAGGCACTGCTGATGATGTCATCGTCATGTATGCCGGTAAGCCTGTAGAGCATGCTCCAGTCGAAGAGATCTTCGAGCAGCCGCGTATGCCGTACTCGATTGGTTTGCTGGGAGCTATCCCATCAGCCAATAAGACCTCGGATGAGCCACTTACGCCGATCCACGGTAACCCACCGATCTTGATTAATCTGCCCGAAGGTTGCCCCTTCAGCGGACGTTGCCCGGTGGTTATGCCTGAGTGCAAGCTCAAGGAACCCGAGCTAATTGAGGTCCCGGTTCTCGGCAGCTTGCAGCAGGGGACGGTTGATGGTCTTCCGGCTCGGCACTTGTCGGCGTGTTTGCGTCGTCAGGAAATCCGTGACCGCCAAATTGGCGGAGAGCAGATGTACCCGATCCCGGAGCGGGCCGTCAGCGTCTACGCCGGTGTGCCGCGTGAAGAGCGTGAGATCGTCTTGGAGGCGAAGAACCTCACCAAGACCTTCCCGCTGATGAAGGGTGCAGTACTCAAGCGTCGTATTGGCTGGGTCTATGCAGTTCAGGGTTTGAACTTCGAGATCCGTGCTGGTGAAACGTTGGCCATCGTGGGTGAGTCGGGCTGTGGTAAGACTACGACCTTGCTTGAGATCATGGGCATGAATAAGTCGACCACGCATGAGGTCATCATTGATGGAC
>CAMQXE010000052.1 GCA_947038745.1 uncultured Propionibacteriaceae bacterium
TGGAAAATCCCAACCGGAGCAACCACGTGGGAACTTAATCAAACTGCCGCAAATCCAGAACCCCCGCTCGAAGCCAGCAAGCTCACCGCTGGCGCTATGTGCCTCGATGCTGACGGTAATGAAACGTACGCTAAGTATCAGATTGTTGATGCCACCGGTACGGTTTACGCAGATTACTCTGCGGATATCCAGACGTGGAACAACCGGACTTACGTAAGTTCAGTTGCCCCGGCTAATGCTGGCCCTGATGCAGCGCATAGCTCACAGATGGCACCAGTTCCCGACTCCAACGAGACTATCGCCGTTTCTGGCTCGATCACCGTCGTCGCCAATGAGACAACGAAGGACCAATCTAACCTCGGCTTGTTCTGGAAGTACGGAACAGACATCGCGATGTAATGCCAACTATTAATTAAGGATCGGGTTTCACCCTGTAGTCAGGTTGAAACCCGATCCTTATTCAGCTCTAGCGGGTATAGACCGTCTCACCGTCGATAAAGACCCGCTCAGCATGGCTCATAATGTCGAAAGGGTCGCCCGACCACAGCACCATGTCGGCAGCTTTACCCACTGCAAGTGAGCCAATTCGATGATCCAGCCCCAGTACCTTTGCAGGATTGATCGTGAGCGCCCGCAAAGCGCCTTCTCGGGTCATTCCGTGCTTGACGCACAGCGCTGCCGAGGTGACGAGGTACTCAATGGGCACGACGGGGTGATCTGTAATGATCGAAAGCTCCACCCCAGCTTTTTCCAAAACTGCGGCGTTCCAAGGCCCCCGGTCGATGAGCTCCAATTTCGCCCTACTCGTAAGCACAGGGCCAAAAAGTACCGGCACATTATGCTCGGCAACATAGTCAGCAATTGGAGCCGCATTAGTCCCATGCTCGATGACGAGTTCGTAACCAAACTCCTCCGCTACCCGGATCGCAGTAGCGATATCGTCAGCGCGATGCGCATGCTGACGTAATTTCAGCTCCCCAGAAAGCACTTTGACAAGGTTTTCTAACTGCAAATCACGCTTAGTCTGTTCAGGCTCTGTCTCCATCTTGCGCTGGTAGTCCAGAGCATCGCACCACGCCTGGCGTAGTACGTAAGCCACGCCAAGACGAGTCGAAGGAAGTTCCTTGCGCGCACTATAGAACCGCTTGGGGTTCTCGCCCAAAGCGGCCTTCAGCCCACTTGTTTCGACGAGCACCATCTCATCAATAACCCGCCCATGAGTATGGATAGCTGTCATCAAACCACCGATAACGTTGGCTGACCCAGGCGTAACATTGACCGTAGTCACACCGCCTGTGAGCGCGTCGCGGAAAGCAAGATCTGCTGGATAAATCGCGTCTATTGCACGTACCCCAGCGGTGTTAGGCGAAGTCGCCTCATTAGTGTCATCTCCTGCGAATTGCCCGCCCTCCTCGTCAAGACCAAGATGGGTATGCGCGTCGATAAAACCAGGGACTAGCCACTGCCCAGCGGCATCAATAATCTCTGCTCCTGCGGGGGCTGTGACCTTCTGCCCTAGTGAGATGATCTTCGCGCCTTCGACGACTACAGTTCCGTCAAATGGCTCGCCCTCAACCGGTACGACATGGGCATTGATAATGGCAACCGTCATGGCTGTCCTCCTGTACGAGACTCTGCCCCCAACGCTACCTGCAGTGTCTTGCCGCCCTGCTTGACCCCCCGATTCATTGACGCCCGGGCTACAGTGGGCTGGTGCCTACTGTTCTTGTCTTGTGCCATGGCAATATCTGCCGCTCCCCGATGGGGGCTTTCTTGCTCCGCGACCGGGCTAAAAGTGCTCGGCTCCCACTAACAGTCATCAGTGCTGGAGTATCCGCAGAAGAGACTGGCAATCCCATTGACCCAAGAGCTGCCCGCACTCTTGATCGGCATGCAATCTCTCATTCGGTTCACCGCGCACACCAAGTAGCCGACAAAGAACTAACCGACGCCGATCTAATCTTGGTCATGTCGCAGCGTCACCTCGACGTACTCCAGCGCCGATTAGGATCACGATTCAAAGAGCACGACATTCGTTTGATTCGCTCTTTCGACCCGACAGCCCCCGACGGTGCCGAGGTTGAGGACCCTTGGTGGGGTGAGGAATCGGGATTTAGCACGACATTCGCCCAGCTCGATGCCTGTATGCCTGGCCTAGTGGATTGGGCCCGAGAGCAAGCATGAGCGGATACGCTCCTGGAACGTCTACCTATCGTCGCGTCTCACTCGCCCTCTTCCTCGCTGGGCTTGCGACATTCGCCACGATCCATACAACCCAGCCGCTGCTGCCGACCTTGCGGAGTGCGTTTAATCTGACGCCTCCACAAGCCGCACTCTCCATGTCGGTAACAACTATTGCGCTTGGCGTGACCTTACTGGTTCTTGGCCCAATCTCTGATTCCATCGGGCGCGTAACCGTCATGCGGTGCTCACTGGTTTTATCAGCCCTATTCACCATTGGTGTCGGACTAGCCCCAAGCTGGAACACGGTCTTACTTCTACGCGGCTTGGTAGGCGTTTCCGTCGCCGGGCTACCGGCCGTTGCTGTTGCCTATCTACGCGAAGAAATAGATCCCAAAGCTATTGCCCGAGCAACCGGACGCTATATCGGCGGTACCGGCATCGGCGGCATGTCAGGCAGACTCGTCGCAGGAATTATCGACGACCTGTTCGGCTGGCGTTGGGCTGTCATCTCGGTTGGCTTGCTCGCCTTGGCCTGTGGCATAGCCTGCTGCTTACTTATCCCTGCCTCTCGTGGGTTTAAGCCACACCCATTAGCGCCACGGGCCTTAATCCGACGTTCCTGGTTAGCCCTGTGCGACCGGCAGCTACTTGCTCTCAATCTCATTGGGCTTATCTCCATGGGGGCTTTGAATGCTGTGTTCAACGCCATCACCTTCCGGCTAGTTGCTGCCCCTTATCTCTTGGCTTCCGGCATGATGAGCCTGATATTCCTCATCTACCTCTCCGGTTCTTGGGCTTCAGCTCGTGCTGGGCGCATAGCCGATCAGCGTGGCCCTCTTTGGGTCGTTCGCGGCGCACTCTTCCTAGGCCTATTCGGGACTTTCTTGACCATCGCTACCCCGCTAGCGTTGGTGCTTCTTGGAGTCGCCGGGGTCACCATGGGGTTCTTTGCCACACATGGAGTTACATCAAGTTGGGTCACCGCCCATGCCCAACGCTATGGACATGGCATGGGGCAAGCCACCTCCCTCTATCTCTTTTTCTACTACGTTGGAGCATCAACGATGGGGTACGCAGGGGGTTGGGCTTGGGCTAGCGGAGCCTGGGGCAGAGTCGCGCTCGTTTGCACCGTCCTATGGTTAATCGGCCTGGCGGCCACCCTAGTTCGTAGCCCTCAGACCGCAACACGCCCAACCAGATGAGATTGCCGAAGTGGTGAACCAGGCAACAGCTATGCCCGCTTGATCGCGCGCAAAACCCTCTACCCGCGACTCTTTTGCACCCGCTACCTAGTGGTGTAACGAGCGTTTCTCGGCTAAAAGTGACAAACTGGGTTCTATGCAGATTCTCGTCGTCGACGACGATCAAGGTGTCAGGGACTCCCTGGCCCGCGCACTTGGGTACTCGGGGTATGAGGTTCAGACCGCTGCCGATGGCCTTGAGGCGCTGGCCAAGCTGAGTTCGTCACGCCCAGATGCCGTCATCATGGACGTGATGATGCCGCGCCTTGATGGGCTTGAGACCACCCGTATGTTACGGGCCTCCGGCAACGACGTCCCGATCTTAGTTCTCACTGCACGCGACTCCGTCAATGACCGCGTCGATGGCCTTGACGCCGGCGGTGATGATTACATGGCTAAACCCTTCTCCATGGAAGAGTTGCTTGCCAGGCTACGAGCCCTGACCCGTCGGCAGCGCCCACCCGGTGCAGACAATACCCCTGAAACGTTGAGCTTTGAAAACCTCACTCTCGATCTCACTACCCGCGAGGTCACGCGCTCCGGGCACAAGATCAGTCTGACCCGCACAGAGTTCTCTTTGCTGATGGCCTTCCTTGAGCGCCCGCGTCGGGTCTTGGAGCGTGGCTGGCTGCTCAATGAGGTCTGGGGTTTTGACTTCCCCACGACGGCGAACTCACTTGAGGTCTACATCGGCTATTTGCGGCGCAAGACCGAGATTGACGGTGAAGCTCGACTTATTCACACCGTGCGCGGTGTTGGTTACGTCCTGCGCGAAACTGCTCCGTAATGGATACGTGGGAGCGGCTTACCCACCTCACACTCCAACGCCGGCTTGCCTGGCTGACGGCTTTTGGCGTGGCTTTTGGTATCTTCGCCTCCGGCTTTGCCGGGTATCTCATCACCCGGTTTTCGATGTATCGACAGCTCGACAAAGAGCTCATCAATATCGCATCGCTGTCTGCTGAACCGATCTGCAACGATATTCAGAATATGGGTGGTTTGAACTCAGATGCGCTCCATACCGCCAATATCAATGCGGTGCTGCTCCAAGCTGATAACACGCTCCATGAGGTTCAAGGGACAACCGTCCGCATCGAGCTGAACTCTGACGAACTAGCGATTGCCCGCACAGACCGGGGCTTTTCCACCCGCACCGGGCATGGCAGTGATGGACATCGCTATCGAATCGTCGCGGTGCCTCTGGCTGTTGCACCCATGTCTGGCCCGATTGGACACTCTTCAGGAACTTCTGGTTGTGGTGATCAGGCACTGATTATCGCCCGCGATCTGACACCGACGCAGAACACTTTGACCCAGTTGGGCTGGGTCATGGCGCTGCTGGGTGTCAGTATGGCTACTGTTGCTTGGGGCGTTGGATCGTTCGTCGCACGTCAGGGGCTAGCACCAGTGCGGCAGCTATCTGAAGCAGTTTCACACGTCACCGAAACTGATCGGTTCCAAACGATCGAGGCTCACGGCACTGACGAGCTTTCTGACTTGGCCCGGAACTTCAACACGATGCTCTATTCATTGGAATCATCACGCGAACGTCAGCGACGTCTCATTGCTGACGCGAGCCATGAGTTACGAACGCCTTTGACATCGATGCGCACCAATATCGAGCTGCTAGTTGCCGATGATAAATCGGGCATGTTGCCAGAGGGTGCTCGCGGCGAGATTCTCCACGATGTTGCCAGCCAACTCTCTGAGTTCACTACCTTGGTCGGCGACTTGGTGCAGTTATCGCGTGAGGAGCAAGTCGCACCGGCACCGGAGAAGGTCAATGTCGCCGATGTGGTCGCACGCGCAGTCAAGCGAGCCAAACGTCGCGGGCCGAACCTGCGGTTCGATATTCAGGCTGAGCCTTGGTATCTCACTGGTGAGCCTGGCAGCTTGGAGCGGGCCATCACGAACCTGCTCGACAATGCAGTGAAGTTCTCCCCTGCTGGTGGAACTATCCGGCTAGTCATGGAGAACGGTCTGATTCGGATTTCTGACGAAGGCCCCGGGATCGCTGAAGAAGATCTACCGCATATCTTTGACCGGTTCTATCGCTCCGACAAGGCCCGCAATACCCCTGGAACCGGGCTAGGGCTTTCTATCGTGACTCACACTATCCGCTCTCATGGTGGTGAGGTTTGGGCCGACCGTGCCGAATCTGGCGGCGCGGAGTTCTTCGTCCAGTTGCCTGGCTCTCCTGACGAGTTCCCGCTTTTCGAGGACTAGCACTGGCTTAAATTGGCTGCTCTGCTTCGATATTTTCGGCATCCTTCCAGGCATCGGCTGCCAGATCACGCATAGTCCGGATCAGCGATACGCCTCCATCGTGTTCTATTTCTTCCGCCTGCTCGTCAGTAATCCGATATATCAGGGGAAGCTCTCCTCTAATGAGCGCGATCCCCATCTGCTTCCATAAGTAGTCGGTTCTCCCCTCAGAAATCTCAGCAGCACGCCATTGAGAAGCAAGTTCATAGAGGTTTTCAGGGTTGTCCAGAACGTCGCATGCTCCAAGACCATCTTCTCTCATTGCACATGATGCGCTCACTATTTCGGCCGTCTCGTCGGAATCTCTAGCCTCAAGATAGAGATACCCTTCGACGACGTCTGGTACTTCTATTAGCGCATCTAACATTGCTTTAACTAGGTCTTGTGCATGGCATGAGGGCGTAATTTGCGCAAACCTAATTGGCTGCAACCGCCATGATGCAGCTAGATCAGAACCCATAGTTACATGGCGGCGGCGTCTAAAGATTCCCACATGTGCCCTTTCAATCCAGTTCTCTCACAGAGAGCCTAGCTTCTGCGAGAAATACTGTCACAATCTTTTTGAACTGACTGGTCAGTTCTGTTACTCTTGACTGGTACCGACCAATCGAGGAGTAATAAACCCGTGAGTGAACCAACTCGCAGCGTCGCAGCAGCCGATCTGGCTATTTCTGCACGCGCTCTCACTAAAAAAGGTGGCCGTGGCCCAGTTTTTGGCCCCATCGACCTCGACATTGCCCACAATGGCATCACACTCATTACCGGCCCCGACGGCTCCGGCAAGACCTCGCTCTTGCTCGCTCTCGTCGGGCGCTTACGCCCATCATCAGGAACGCTGACGGTCCTTGGCCATAAGCTCCCCAGGGGGCGTAATGCCGTTCAGCATGCCAGCTCAGCCGTCGGTATTCTCGGCCTTGACGATCTTGATGAGGCAGTCACTGTCGCTGCGACCTTACGCGAACGCAAAGCCTGGCTGGCGCCGTGGTACTCCATCGTCCGCGAGCCCCGCGACGCTGAAACCGCCGAGCTACTTTCACTAGCCTTTGGCGATCTTGACGCACCTACCGCTAAGACCCGAATCCATGAGCTTGATGAAGCCCAGAATCTACTTCTGCGATTAGCACTGGCTCTGATGAGCAAGCCACAAATCCTCGTCGTTGACCAGATCGATCAACTCCATGAACTCGAAGCTCGCGACGCTGTGTGGCAGCGCCTTCGCGCCATCAGCGAGACCGGCGTTACCGTCATCGTCTCTGCGACCAACCCCCGTGAGGCTACCCGCCTTGGCTGGGGCTGTGACATCCTTACCCACATCTCGCTCGCCTAGGAGCACCCACCATGTTTGCTTGGACTTCCCACGGCACCGAACTCAAGCGGTTCGCCAAAGCCCCCATTACTCGTGCGGCCATCGTTGTGCTGCTTCTGATCCCGCTGCTCTATGGCGCAATGTACGTCTGGGCTTTCAAGTCCCCGACCGATCGCATGGATCAGCTTCCAGTCGCATTAGTAAATGAGGATCAAGGCGCGACCTCCCAAGGTAAAGAACTCCATGCTGGTCAGCAGGTCGTCGATAAGCTCATTGAGCAGCACCCGCTTGGCTGGGATCTAGTTTCCGCAAATGACGCCAGCGAAGGCGTCAAATCTGGAAAATACTACTTTGCAGTGACGATCCCTAAGGACTTCTCTTCATCTTTAGCCTCAGCAGGCGAATCAACGCCACATCCTGCCTCAATCAGCGTGACCTACGATGACACTAACTCGTTCCTCGCCTCGACGCTTGGTAAGTCGGCTATGTCGCAGATCCGCAGCGTTGTCAGTGAATCAGCAGGTGAGCAGGCCGCCGATGCCCTTCTTATCGGACTCGGTGACGTCCGCAAGGGCCTGGGCAATGCCTCCGACGGTGCATTCCGCCTCAAGGATGGTCTCACCTCAGCCAAGGAAGGCGTAGACAAGCTCAACTTGGCTGCCGTGCAGTTGAATAACGGCGCAACTCAGGTCAATGACGGTGCTCATCAGCTTGCTGACGGGATTGCACAGGCCGCAGCGCAGACACCCCAGCTTGCTGATGGTGTCAATCAACTCTCAGCCGGCTCCCAGGAGCTATCAACTGCGCTCGATACCTTGAATGCGAAGATGCCCACCTTGACGTCGTCGTCGCAGCAGCTTGCCAGCGGCGCCCAACAGGTCGCCTCGGGTAGCTCCCAGCTCAATGCAGGGTTAGCTCGACGTCAGCAGCAGTATGGTGCTGCTG
>CAMQXE010000053.1 GCA_947038745.1 uncultured Propionibacteriaceae bacterium
CCCAGTCATGCTCATCAAGATCATCAAAAGCCTTATTCAGCAGGCTTGCTGAGGTATCAAGATCAATTTGGAGTTCCAGAGCTGCACGTTCTGAGCCGCGCTCGATAGCCAAATCTTCTGTGTCTGGGTAGAGGTTGCCTGCCTCAGGGTTGGTTAATCGCTGTCGCAACGCATCCGCATTGCGGGCGACATGAGTGGCGATATGAGCACGGGTCCATCCAGGTAAGTTACTGGGCTGTTGCCAATCATGATCGCTGATAGTGATGGTCCGGCCAAGGAACCGCGTTGTCGCTTCGCGCTTGTGCGCGCGCAAGGTTGCGACGTCAACGCTGGGGATCGGATTGCGGTATTCCATAGCTCCACCCTAGATGAGAATGACGAAATCTCGAAGGCGCTGGAATTGTCAGTGCTACCTAATAGGCTAGAGAGATGAGCTTTGAGAGTCTGACAGTGCGCGGAGCCCGCGAGCATAATCTACGTAATGTTTCGGTGGAACTGCCACGGGATTCTCTCATCGTATTTACCGGGCTTTCTGGGTCGGGGAAGTCCTCCTTGGCTTTCGATACGATCTTTGCCGAGGGGCAACGTCGCTACATTGAGTCGCTTTCTGCCTACGCACGCCAGTTCTTGGGTCAGATGGCAAAGCCTGACGTGGACTTTATTGAGGGGCTTTCGCCAGCAGTCTCAATTGATCAAAAATCAACGTCGCGCAACCCGCGATCAACGGTAGGTACGATCACTGAAGTCTACGATTACCTTCGCTTACTCTACGCCCGGATCGGGCACCCGCATTGCCCAGAATGCGCTTCTCCAATTTCTAGGCAGTCGCCGCAAACTATCGTGGATCGGCTGCTGTCCCTACCTGAGGGGACTAGGTTTCAGATCCTGGCGCCGGTAGTTCGCGGGCGTAAAGGCGAGTATCAGGAGCTATATCGCACACTTGCAACACAGGGCTTTGCTCGTGCTCGTACCGACGGTGAAGTCCATCAACTTGCAGAACCTCCTACTCTCGATAAGCAGAAAAAGCACAATATCGAGATCATCGTCGATCGGATCGTCATTAAGGCAGGTATCAAGCAGCGGCTGACAGATTCGGTAGAAACCGCGCTTGGTCATGCTGATGGCATCGTTGCGATTGACTTTGTTGATCTCGACGTAAACGATCCAGGGCGAGAGAAGCGTTATTCGGAGAATCTCGCCTGCCCGCAAGGCCATGACATCTCCATTGAGGAATTAGAGCCTCGCCAGTTCTCCTTCAACGCCCCCTGGGGTGCATGCCCGGAATGTTCAGGGATTGGGACCACCCTAGAAGTTGATCCAGAGCTGGTTGTGCCTGATGAAGATAAATCACTAGAAGATGGGGCAATTCAGCCCTGGTCTTCGTCTCATATCGCTGGTTATTTCCTCACTGTTTTTACATCAATGGCTGAGGAACATGGGTTCTCTATCTCGTCTCCATGGAAGGAACTCTCCAAGGAGACGCAAGAACTGCTGTTATATGGGGCGAACAAGCCGGTCTATGTGAAACACCGTAATCGTTTTGGGCGAGTCAGAACATTCAACGCCAACTATGAGGGTGCTATCGACTATGTGAAACGTCGGCATGCCGATGCGGAGACAGACACTTCACGAGAGCGTTATGCCGGGTATATGCGAGAAATCCCGTGCTCGGCCTGCCATGGGGCCAGGCTTAAACCTGCCTCTTTGGCTGTCACTATTGGCGGTAAGAACATCTCTGAGGTAGCGAATCTCTCCATTGGGGAGGCGGGCGCTTTTATCGACGAGATTGAGCTATCCGATCGGGAAATGAAGATCGCGGAGCGCGTAGTAAAAGAAATTAAAGAGCGGCTGCGGTTCCTCCTTGACGTCGGACTGGATTACCTCACGTTGTCGCGGCCGGCTGGCACCCTTTCTGGTGGCGAAGCGCAACGTATTCGGTTAGCAACGCAGATCGGTTCAGGCTTAGTAGGAGTGCTCTATGTGCTTGATGAGCCATCTATTGGTCTGCACCAGCGCGATAATCAACGGCTGATTGAGACTTTGATTCGGCTGCGCGACATGGGTAACACTCTCATCGTTGTCGAACATGATGAGGACACAATTCGAGTAGCTGACTGGATCGTTGATATCGGTCCAGGAGCTGGAGAACACGGTGGCAATGTGGTCTACTCCGGGCCTGTGCCTGGGCTGCTAGAAGCATCTGATTCGCCTACCGGGGCTTACCTATCAGGACGCAAGCAGATCCCACTCCCAGCGGCTCGACGTCGAGCTAATCCGGAGCGGGTAATCACAGTGCAGCACGCAACAGAGAATAATTTGCGCGATGTTACTGTCGATTTCCCGCTGGGAGAGTTTATCGCCGTAACTGGTGTTTCTGGATCGGGTAAATCGACCCTGGTCAATCGGATCCTCTACAGCGCGCTGGCAAAGGAACTGTATAACGCCAAACAGGTACCAGGGCGCCACAAAAAGATCAGTGGAGTTGAGCACATCGACAAAATTATTCATGTCGATCAGTCGCCGATTGGTCGAACACCACGTTCCAACCCTGCTACCTACACCGGTGTTTTCGATAAGATCCGTTCGCTCTTTGCAGAAACGCACGAAGCAAAGGTGCGCGGCTACGGGCCGGGGCGGTTCTCTTTTAACGTCAAAGGTGGGCGCTGCGAAAGTTGTGCAGGAGATGGCACGATCAAGTATGAGATGAACTTCCTTCCCGACGTCTATGTGGTGTGTGAAACCTGTCATGGTTCTCGCTACAACCGGGAAACATTGGAAGTTCACTACAAGAACAAGACCATCGCTGAGGTGCTCAACCTTCCAATTGAGGAGGCATTGGAGTTCTTCCGGGCAGTTCCAGCCATTGCACGGCACCTGCAGACCCTAGTCGATGTAGGGCTGGGATATGTGCGCATGGGACAACCAGCGACAACGCTTTCAGGTGGAGAAGCCCAACGGGTAAAGCTCGCCGCCGAGCTTCAGCGACGTTCGACAGGCCGCACGTTGTATGTTCTCGACGAACCAACCACGGGTTTGCATTTTGATGACATAAATAAATTGTTGATAGTGCTTCAACGCTTGGTTTCCGGAGGAAATACCGTTGTGGTCATTGAACACAATTTAGACGTCATAAAGACGGCTGACTGGATCATAGATATGGGGCCAGAAGGTGGTTCGCGTGGAGGGTACATCGTCGCTGAGGGCACTCCGGAACAGGTAGCAGCCACACCAGAGTCCTACACGGGGCAATTCCTCGCCGATATTCTCCAGGGCACCCAGGTGCCGATGGCAGAGGTACCGGAATCTTCCGCTGTAGATACCAAGAAGAAGGCAGCCACGCGCAAGAAACCTACTGCGCCGGCCAAGACAGCGACGGCATCGCAGAAACGAGCTAAGAACAGCTAACGGGGCAATGATTCACAGGCTACGTGACCGTAACGACAGGCCATGGGCATCTGCCCAGATGCTTCGTAAGTCGCTAATCGTCTTTAACGCAAGCAGCACAAGAGTCGCAGAGAGTGCTGCTGTATTGCTGTCCCAGAAGCTCACGACATGCCCCCGAGACGGTGCGACAAAGTCATACATGTGGAGAAAACCAGTTGCGATGATGCCGAGATGAAGTACCCAAATACGTCGATAAGGAGAACGGAACACGTCTGACGGGCTGTGATGGAGGTTCTGTTTCGTTGCGAACCACGTTGTTACCAGCTCGGCTAGATAACGAAACGTGATTAAGACAACGGAAACTAATAGCACCATCGGCATGAACTTGACTCCCATGCGTGGAGCGAACTTAAGGGTAAAGAAACCATGAGTAATACAGAAAATCCCGTAATACATAGCGAACTGCTTACCCAGATAGAAAGCTGATCCCTGCGGGGAGGGGAGCTTCGCTGTCACAATGCGGACGTAACCGAAGATCCCCACGATAACGTTCTCTACCCAGAACAAGACAAAGATATTGCCCTTAGGCCAACCAAGTTTCCACACGCCAAACGCCATCGTAAAGTTGAGCACCACTGCGGCGAGCATTGAGGCCAGAACATTAAGTTTGGGAGCGGCTGCGGGAGTCGTCATATGTCTACGGTAGATGAGTAAAGGTGCAGATCCGGCAGAACTCGGGTCGCATGAGACGTTCATCGACGGTGATGGAGGAGACCTTGGGGCTTATAGTGCCTCTTCATACATCCAGCGTCCAGCACGGCGAGAGAACGTGGAACGCTCGCGCATCTGGCCGCCATCGTAGTGCGCGATGAACTCGACGATGCCAGTCTGATCATCGGGGCTGCCGCCGAGAACCTCGAGAATCTCTAACCGAGTCCAGACCGTGTCATCAGTGGTAATGGAATTGGGGCGGAACTTCGGGTGCCAGGTGCGGAACAGATAATCGTCGTGCCGCACCGCAAATGCGCAGTACCGCGAGCGCATGAGTTCTTCAGCGGTGCTTGCCAGTTGGCTGCCATCGTGGAGCGGGCCGCAGCACTCATCGTAGGCGCCGTACCCACAGGGGCACTGCGTCGGATAAGTCCTGATTCTCAGGTGGGAGAGAGTCATCGATCTAATCCTGCTGCTGGTTGAGCGTGGCCAGACAGATACGCACATAGCGTGGTAGATCAGCGCCTTCGACCGGGCACGCGCCTGAGCCAGCGTCGAGCTCGTCGAGAGTTACCCATGCAGCGCGCTCTACCGTACCTATTTCGCCCTCCTCTAGACCATCTAAACTCAGGGGCGTATCGGCGTCGAGACGGCAAGTAAAGATGTGCTGTTCTTGGACAATGTGGGTATCTCCCCAATCAAACTCAACGGTTTCGATGATGATCGGGGTGCCGAGATCAGTTTCATCAATGCGGACGCTGACCTCTTCGAACATCTCTCGAGCCGCAGCTTGACGAACGGTTTCATCGCCTTCTATACCGCCACCGATAGTAAACCAGAATGGCTGATCAGGCCGATTTGGCTCATGCCCATAGAGGAGGAGCGCGCGGCTGCTGGAATCGATAGGGATGACACGGCCCGTCACCCGATTCATGGTTTTCACACAGCTCAGACTAGTCCGTCAGAACTGGTGATCTGCTTTTGTTGAGACCTCTTCAGGGCTGCGCTGCTGGCGCATGGACCCTCGGATATCCAGGTATAGCTGGGCTAGATGGCAGCAAGATTCTCGGGTTTTCACCGACTAGACTTCCACTATGGCTGATCCGTCGACGTACCGTCCCGCTCCAGGGACGATTCCGACAGATCCAGGTGTCTATCGATTTACTGATCCGCAGGGGATCGTTATCTACGTGGGTAAAGCCAAGAACCTGCGGCAACGGCTAAATAACTACTTTGCAGATATTGCTTCTCTCCATCCGCGCACACAACGCATGGTACAAACTGCAGCCAAGGTCGAATGGACTGTGGTGCAGAACGAAGTCGAGTCCCTGCAGCTGGAAAATACCTGGATCAAGCTGTACGACCCCCGCTTCAACGTCCGGCTACGCGACGATAAGTCCTACCCCTGGCTTTGTGTGACCTGGAACGAGGAATACCCCAGAGTATTCATCGGCCGGGGCGCACTTAAAAAAGGTAATCGCTATTTCGGTCCTTATGGCGCAGCGTGGGCTATCCGCGATACCGTCGATCTGCTGTTGCGAGTATTTCCTATGCGCTCGTGTACCCAAGGCGTTTTCCGGAACGCCAAGGCAGCAGGGCGTCCTTGTCTGTTAGGCCATATCGGTAAGTGCGTTGCACCGTGCGTTGATGCAGTATCGGAGATACAACATCGTCAGATAGCTGACGACTTCTGCGCTTTCATGCGGGGTGAATCAGCCGCTTATTTACGTAAAGTGGAGCAGCAGATGCGTGATGCGGCTGCCTGCCAAGACTATGAGCGGGCCGCCAAATATCGTGACGATTTAATGGCACTGCGGAAAGCTACAGAACGGCAAGCCATCGTGCTGACCGATGGCACGGATGCTGACATTCTTGCTATCGCTGAAGATCCGCTGGAGATCGCAGTCCAGATCTTTCATATTCGGGATGGACGAGTATGTGGTGAACGTGGCTGGGTTGCAGACCGAACTGATGATGCCGGGGTGCCGGAGTTCATTGAAACCTGCCTGATGAAGCTCTATGAGAATGTCGAAGCTCGCGCTATTCCGACGCTCATTTTGGTCCCAGAGCTCCCACCTAGTACTGCGTTAGTGGAATTGTTGAGCGAGCAACGCGGTGCGCAGGTTGAGATTCGAGTACCGCAGCGTGGCGATAAGCGCATACTTCTCGACACTGTGGCAAAGAACGCGGCGGAAGCACTGCAACAGCATCGGACTAAACGGGCCAGCGATCTGTCCACCCGCGCCCGGGCTATGGAAGAGATCCAAGAAGCATTAGGGCTATCAACTGCTCCGCTTCGCATTGAGTGCTACGACATCTCGCACACGATGGGTCAAGAAGTGGTGGGCTCTATGGTCGTCTTTGAAGATGGCATGGCGCGAAAGTCTGAGTATCGACGATTCATCATCCGCAGTTTTTCTGGATCAAATGATTTTGCAGCCATGCACGAGGTGCTCACTCGTCGCTTCACCCGCATGCTCGAAGACCAAGCAGCTATGAAGGACGAGGTGACTCTCGTAGATCCGCTTACAGGCGTTCCCCGCAGATTTGCCTATCAGCCAGCGCTGGTTGTTGTCGACGGCGGTGCTCCCCAAGTTGCTGCGGCACAGCAGGTTCTCGATGAACTCGGCCTGACCGATATTGCCTTATGTGGTTTGGCCAAACGGCTAGAGGAAGTGTGGTTGCCGGGAGAGGACTGGCCGATCATCTTGCCTCGAACATCTGAAGGGCTTTACTTGTTACAACGGCTCCGAGACGAATCGCATCGATTCGCCATCACCCATCATCGATCCCGACGCGGTAAAGCCATGATTGATTCTGTTCTTGATGCGATCCCAGGATTGGGTGAATCTCGGCGTAAGGCACTGATTACGCACTTTGGCAGCGTAAAGAAACTCCGGCAGGCCACCGTCGAAGACATTACGGTGCTACCAGGGTTTGGGCCGGTTCTAGCTGAAGCCATTGTGAGTGCGTTAAACGCAGAACCTCAACGAGAACAGCTCAACGCTGCTACTGGGGAATTAACCGAATCATAAATTAACAAGCAATGTGCTGTGGATCATCGCAGCGATGAGGCTTCTGGCGCGTAGGTGCGATAAACACGGCACAATGGTCTATGTGACCACACCTGATCCTCGCGTAGCTCCTGTTATCGAACCATTGGCGCCAGGCGCCAAGCCCCGCATCGTCATCGTTACGGGTATCTCTGGAGGAGGGCGACGTACCGCAGCGCATGTGCTTGAAGACTTGGGCTGGTACGTCGTTGATAACCTTCCGCCATCAATGTTGCTACCGCTGCTTGATCTGGCTCAAGACAAGGGGTATAGCCATGTCGCGGTCGTACTTGATGTGCGCTCGCGGGAAGCTTTTGAGCAGCTCCCGACTGTATTTTCTGAGGCAGAGCGGATGGGGCAGAAGCTCGATGTGCTCTATCTCGATGCCTCAGATGAAGCTATCGTGCGTCGTCAAGAATCAGCTCGCAGGCCGCTTCCGCTCCAAGGTGATGGACCGATTCTTGATGGCATCACCAAGGAACGTCGCATGCTTGCGATGCTTCGAGCATCCGCAGATATGGTCATCGACACGACAAATCTCAACGTACATCAGTTGCAGGAGCGCGTTGCCCACGCCTATGGCGGAACGCTAGCTGATGAATTGCGGATTGCGGTGGTGTCCTTTGGGTTCAAGAATGGTCTACCCGTTGATGCAGATATGGTCTTTGACGTCCGGTTCCTACCCAATCCTCATTGGGTTCCAGAATTACGGCCGCAGACGGGGCTATCAGAGCCAGTGAGTTCATATGTTCTAGCGCAGCCTG
>CAMQXE010000054.1 GCA_947038745.1 uncultured Propionibacteriaceae bacterium
TGTGGCCACGGCAAAGACCTTTGAGGGTCTAGATGTTCTTGGCATTGGCTGCAATCTTGCCTGTTACGGCGGGGTAAGCCCGTCAGAGAAGAATATGAGCCGGTTGGTGACTTTGCTGGAAGCCGCTCGCGAAGCCTCAGGGTTGCCGCTGGCACTGGTTTCTGGCGGTAATTCCAGCTCACTGGAGATGCTGGCGGCAGGCACGATGCCCGCAGCCGTCACCCATTTCCGCATGGGTGAATCGATTATCTTGGGCCGGAACGTGCTCAATCGTGACCCTTGGCCGGGTACCCGTCAGGACGCGGTGCGTTTGGTTGCCGAGGTTATCGAAGTGGAATCCAAGCCGTCGGTGCCCCTTGGTGAGGCCGGGCAAAATGCGTTTGGCGAAACTGTCACTTATGTGGATCGGGGCGTGCGACGCCGCGCTATCGTTGCCTTAGGCCGTCAAGATGTTGTCGTGGACGGTATTGAACCAGAAGACCCCGGCATGATCGTGTTGGGGGGATCGTCGGATCACCTCATTATTGACGTCGAAGAAGCGGCTAAGCCGATTCAGGTAGGCGATGAGATCGCCTTCTGGCCCGGCTACGGTGCCACCCTCGCGCTTGCGACGTCTCCCTACGTGACGAAGGTGGAGATGTCTTAAATGTTGTACGCGACACATGCAAAGGTGATGTTGGGCAATATCTGCCGCAACATCGAAGGTATCCGCGCCCATGTTGGGGCGGAGCATCCAGTGCTTTTAGCAGTCAAAGCTAATAGCTACGGGCACGGTGCTGTTGAAGTGTCGCGGATGGCTCAGGAAACCGGCTGTGCTCAGTGGCTCGGGGTGGCGACGGTGCCCGAGGGTCTGGAGCTACGCGAGGCAGGGATTACGCTGCCGATTCTCAAACTCTCTGGGCTTATCGCCGAGGATGAGGCTGAAGCGGCAGTTCGAGGCGGGCTGACGTGCGCTGTGCCGTCTATGACGTGTGCAGAGCTGGTAGAAGCGGCAGCCCAGCGTGTGGGTTTGCCCGCGCACGTCCAACTCAAAGTCGATACCGGTATGCGCCGCATTGGTGAGTTCGACGAGTCAAGCATCGTGGCCTTGGCGCAGTTCTGTGAGGATTCTACGCACCTGGTACTTGATGGCATGTTCAGCCATATGCCCGTCTCTGACGCTCCGGCGCATGACGACTTTACTCAGGGGCAGATCGCTCGTTTCGCACGTGATGTTGCTGAGGTTGAAGCCGCTCTTGGTCGTGAGCTTGATCTTGTCCATATCGCTAACTCCGGTGGAGTCTTGGGCCAGCCAGCAGCACTTCTGCCTGATCGTGACCCGAGTAAGGTCATGGTTCGTCCTGGCATCATGATGTATGGCTACTACCCAGACGCTACGACTCCGCACACGGTTGAACTTCATCCTGGTATTGAGTTCGCTACCCAGGTGAGCTTCATTAAGCAGGTACGTGAAGGTGAAACAGTTGGCTATGGCCGTACCTGGACTGCTCCTCGTGATACCTACATTGCGACGCTTCCCGTGGGGTATGCCGATGGTTTTAGTCGGTTGAACTCCAACCGTGGTCGAGTGCTGATTAATGGCGTCTCTTACCCGATTGCTGGCCGAGTCTGCATGGATCAGTGCATGGTCGATCTTGGGCCAGACAGTGCCGTTGCAGTTGGTGATGATGCGGTCTTGATAGGGCGTCAAGGTGAGGAAGAAATCACGTGTGACGAGGTGGCTGAATTGATGGGGACAATCACGTACGAAGTGACCTGTCTGCTCACCCCACGCGTGACGCGTCACTACACGAGCGAATAACAGATCGGCAGTTAGCCGTAGGCTAGAGGTATGCAGGCAGCTGAACTAGCACAGATCCTTGGCTCATCGACGTGCGCCGAGGTCGAGGTTACTGGGGTTACGCATAACTCTCGCTGGGTTAAACCAGGAGACGCTTTTGTTGCGCTCCGGGGTGCGTCATTTGATGGGCATCGCTTCCTTGATGAGGTAGCCGCTGCTGGTGCAGCGCTTGTCATCGGTGCGGGACTGCGCGCGGGGGAAACTTCTCCGGTGCCGTATTTAACGGTTGCTGAGCCCCGGCTCGCTCTGGCCCAGGCTGCTGCTGCACTTGCGGGAAACCCGGCTGATGAGCTGACTGTTATCGGGGTTACGGGGACTGATGGAAAAACCACGACGTCGTTATTGCTCACCCATATCTTGCGTGAGGCTGGACGTCAGGTTGGGGTAATTTCCACGGTCGGGTTCCAAGGCGTTGATGGGCAGCTACGTCAATATCCGGCACATTTCACGACGCCAGAGGCCCCACAAGTACAAGAGATTCTCGCCGATTTGGTAGCTCAAGGCGCTGACACGGTAGTGCTGGAAACGAGTTCCCATGCGCTTGCGCAGGAGCGAGTGGGGGGAATCAATTTTGATGTCGGTGTGTGGACGCATCTGTCTCCAGAGCACTTGGATTTCCATAAGACGATGGATGAGTATTTTGCGGCGAAGCGTTTGTTAATTGAGCGCTCGCGGCTGGCTGTTTTGAATGCCGACGACCCGTGGTCTGAGCAATTAGATGGGGTCGCGGGTGCTGAGTTGCGCTATTCGATCAACTCGACCACTGCCGATGTCTGTGCGGTAGAAATCGTCGAGGGGCACGATGGGCTGCAATTCTGGGTAAAGCAGGGATCGCAGAGTATTGCAGTTACCTTGCCGATGCTGGGTGAGTTTAACGTCGCAAATGCCACAGCAGCCCTTACCGCTGCTAGCGCTCTAGGGATTGATCTGGCGGCTGCGGCACAGAGCCTAGCTAGTTTTGCTGGGGTAGCTGGACGAATGCAATTCGTGCCACGGCAGGCAGATGAGCCACGTGTTATCGTCGATTTTGCTCATACCCCGGACGCGCTTGCTAAAGCCTTGGCAGCCCTGCGAACAACAACCATGGGTGCGCTGTGGTGCGTTATCGGTGCTGCTGGTGGGGCTAGAGATGAGACGCGGATTGCTCCGATGGGGCAGCGAGCAGCTCAGTTGGCAGATCGAGTGGTCTTCACTGAGGACGACACCTACGACACGTCGCTAGATTTTTTGCTGGGAGAACTTAACCGAGGCGCTGCCGGTGTTGCCGGAGCATCAGTAGAGACGGTTCCCGATCGTCGAGAGGCTATCGCGCATGTCATGACGGCTGCCGCTAGCGAAGATACTGTTCTGCTTGCCGGGAAGGGCCATGAGTCAGAGCTGATGCGGACTCCACCGATTGCCTGGGACGAGGTTGCTCAGGCTCGTGCAGCGTTAGATCGACGTCACTTCTAGCCAGATTTCCACGAACTTTTCAGCTTCATTTAAGCCTAGAGCGCTACTCTGGCAGATAGGGGCGGAAAGGACGAGGGTGAATTTTCAAAGTATCTTCATCGTGATGATTGTCGTTGGTGTCATCATTCCTGCGGTGATCTACTACATCTTCAAACCAAGCGGTGAGGATAAGCAGAGCGACACGGCGCTGCCTGCTGAATCGGTCGCCCCTTTTCTTGATCCAGAGCAACCTCGCGCTGATGCCTTACGTATCTTGTCTGCTACCCGCCGGGCCCATCGTAGCGAAGCAATCTCTGACGCTACCGTGCGTGAGCGTGCTGCAGAAGTTACCCGGCATTATCTAGCGCAAGCGACGAATACGGCTCTCGACGAGCTGAGCGATACCGCACTTCAACAGCGGCTAGGGGAGCAGCCAGCGTTATCTAGTGCGGCTAGCTACGTCACTGAGATTTATCGCACGACGTCAATCCCAAATGCTGATCGCTCAGCAGAGAAGTCACTCTCGATTGCAGAGCAGGTCGTCCTGGCCTGGCGCTGACTTTGGCATATACATAAAAACGGTGGTGCCCCTTGGCTCTCTTAAAAGCCAAGGGGCACCACCGTAGTTTTTAGAGTTATTTCTTATCCATATGGCCAGCCATCAGTGGGCTAGTCATTTTGGTTGGGTCCATTGCCTCATCAAGCTCTTCCTTGGTGAGGTAACCATGCTCTAAGACCAGGTCATAGACCGAGCCGCCAGTGCGCAGAGCTTCCTTTGCTACGGAGGACGACTTTTCGTAGCCCAGGATGGGGTTGAGGGCAGTGACAATACCGATGGAGTTCTTGACGTAGTTCATGCAGATCTCACGGTTGGCAGTGATGCCATCAATGCAGCGCGAGGTAAGCACGATGGCTGCGTTGGCGAGGATCGTCAGGCCCTGGAGTAGGTCGTAGGCCATGATCGGCTCGGCCATATTGAGCTCCAACTCGCTGGCCTCGGCAGCCATACCGATCGCGGCGTCGAAACCGATGATCTGGTAGCACACCTGCGACACCATTTCGGGGACCACCGGATTGACCTTGCCCGGCATGATCGACGAGCCCGGCTGCATCGGCGGGAGGTTGATCTCATTGAGGCCAGTGCGCGGGCCAGAGGACAGCCAGCGAAGGTCGTTGCAGATCTTGCTGATCTGAATAGCGCAACGCTTCATCGCGCCCGAGTATGACGCGAAGGCGCCTGAATCCTGGGTGGCTTCGACGAGGTTCGGTGACAATTGCAGTGGCAGCCCGGAGCACTCGGCGAGACGCTTTGTGACTAGCTCTGCGTAGCCAACTGGGGAGTTGAGGCCAGTACCGATAGCGGTTGCACCCATGTTGATGATGTGGAACTCGGTGGCGGCAAACTTCAGCGCACGACGGGCTGAGCGCACCATGCCTGCGTAGGCTTTGAATCCCTGGCCCAAGGTCATCGGGACGGCGTCTTGATTCTCGGTACGGCCCATCTTGAGTACGTCGGAGAACTCGTCGCCCTTAGCGTCTAGCGAGGTTGCTAGTGCTTCGAGTGCATCGAGTGCATCGAGCTGGGTAAGCAGCACAGCAATCTTGATCGACGTCGGGTAGGCGTCGTTCGTGGATTGGGAGAGATTGACGTGATCGTTGGGGTGGAGGTACTGGTACTCGCCGCGCTTGTGGCCGAGGAGTTCAAGGCCACGGTTGGCGATGATCTCATTGGCCATCATGTTGGTTGAGGTGCCAGCGCCGCCCTGGATCATATCGACGACAAAGTGCCGGCGTAGCTTACCGTCGATGATCTCGTCACAGGCGGTGATAATGGCGTCAGCTTTGTCCTTATCCAGAACGCCCAACTCGCAGTTGGCTTGGGCTGCGGCCTTCTTGACATAGGCCAGCGCGGAGCAGAAATGTCCGTACTTGTAGAGCGGGGTGCCCGAGATGGGGAAGTTCTCGATAGCACGCAGGGTCTGCACGCCGTAGTAGGCATTGGCTGGAATCTCGCGGGTGCCGAGGGAATCGTGCTCTAGGCGGGTGGTGCCAATGGTGAAGGCCTCACCGTGGCCAGCGAGCTGCATGTTCATGAAATGCAGTCGCTCTGATAGACGCATGGCAACACGGTGAATCAGCGTGTTGTAGACGTCAAGATGGTCGCTCTTGAGCTTTTCGATTGCGCCAGCATCGAGCTGGAGGATCTTGGTTGCAGCGATAGAACGCGCTGTCGCGTGGTGGTCACCGATGGGGTTGAGTAGGAAGCCCTCGGAGAGCATGGCTCCGGCTTCAAGCGTCCCCACACGTCGCGGGTCGCCGTGGCGACCTTCGAGCAGCTCGGCAGAACCTTCGAGGATGGCGCCGAACCATTGTCGCGGCGTCGCTTGTTCGAAGACGGTGTCACCAGAGGCGTAGCTAATAATTTTGCCAACCTCAAGCAGGATCGGCATCAGTGCCTCGTCGTAGCCCTTGGCCGCGACGGCATCATCAAAGGTAGTCACCCACGTTAGGTTAGACGTATTCACCTGGGTTGGCGATAGTGGGGTGATCTTGCCGGTTCGTACCAGTTGGCTAGGGTGCTAAGCGTGGGCGGCGATCAAGGAACTGGGCCTTGCAATGGCGGGCTAAAGTGAACAGCGCCCAGCTATCCATTCCACCGCCAACTACTCCGCCGATGAGTGGGATTCCGCGCCCAACAAGGGTGATTGCTCTGCGCCCGCCGACAACAGACAATATCTCCGTCATAGCGCGCTCGGAAACGACGGCATCTAGCTCGGGGTTATATACGGGGGCAGTCGCAACGGCCAGGATCGATACGGGCAGATCATCATGCTGTGGGCCCTCTGCAGTGAGCAGTGCCAGCATGATTGCGGTGCGGACCCGGGTGTCATCGACGTCGAAGCCACGTAAATGGGCGATTGAGGCAGCAAGGTGGAGTTTGACGACTGCGAGGGCCGCAATATTTGTGGGAAGTAACACGGGGACGGCTATCAGGCCGCCAACATTGGTGAGGAATCCTTGGGTGCCAGCCATGGCAATATGGTTGCGAGTAATTGCGTTGATTGCCGCTTCTGGCTCGCCAGCTTTTTCTAAGGCTTTTCCCGCGCTCAGTTTTGCGCTGGGGAGTGGGCCGAGGCCATCAATGGCAACCGCAAGGAGGCGACGCATGGCATCTCCGCCCACCTGCTCGGCGGGGCTGCGTTTGATGAGATTGGGCTCTTGCATAGATCGAGAGTAATCGACGATTAGCCCGGTTCCCAGCGTTAGGGGTAGTAGACCTGGGATATTCCTGCAACGATAAAGCTATGCAGTCTATGTTTGGTGACCCGGCGCAGTGGCCGGTTCAAGACCTTATCGGCTACTCAGACGAGGTATCCGCAGCAGATCTTGTCTGTGCCTATCGCGAAGGGGTATTCCCGATGCCGCTGCGCGATCATGGTTGGGATGGGGAGATCGGCTGGTTCTCTCCAATGAAACGAGCGATTCTGCCGCTGGATAAGGTCCGGGTGACCCGTTCACTGCGTAAGAGCGCGAAAAAGTATTGGATCAGTGTTGATCAGGCGTGGGATCAGGTTTTGACTGCATGCGCTAATCCGGCACGTCCTGATGGCTGGATTGATCGTCAGATCGTGGAGCGCTATACCGAACTTTTTGAATTGGGTCTGGCCCATAGCGTTGAAACCTGGTTCGGGGAGACGCTAGTTGGTGGTCTGTATGGGGTGAGTTTTGGGGGATTGTTCTGTGGTGAGTCGATGTTCCATCACCCTGAACTCGGCCGAGACGCCAGCAAGGCCGCGTTGCTGCGGTTGGTCGAGATTTTGAGTATTGATGGTTGCCCGCGGCTCCTTGACGTCCAATGGTCGACGCCGCACCTTGCGTCGTTGGGAGTGGTTGAGATTGAGCGGGAGGACTATCTCAGTCGGATTCCCGTAGCTCTTGATCTGCCTGGCCCTAACTGGGGGTAGTTAGCTGCTCAGAATAGGGGTTTTGGCTTTTCAACTAGCGCAAGGCCGCGTTCGTCCCGTATGCTTGCGGGCGGACATATGTCTCTGGAGGCGTCGCCTAGTACGGTCTATGGCGCCCGCCTGCTAAGCGGGAGAGGTTTATACCCTCACGCGGGTTCAAATCCCGCCGCCTCCGCCACACGTTCCGTGCGCTTGGGCCTCGACGATCACTGATCGCCGGGGCCTTTGTCGTACCCCCTTCGCATACGCTGCACTTAACGTCATTTGCTGCAGTTATTTCTGCAGCGTTTGACGTTAAGTGCAGCGTATGCGGGAATGGATTGGTAATTTTGCCGCAAAGCGCGTAAGATTACTTCTCGCTTGCACTCGTGGCTCAACGGATAGAGCAGCTGACTACGGATCAGCAGGTTGGGGGTTCGAGTCCCTCCGAGTGCGCCAGGCAAAAAGCCCTCCATTGTGAGGGCTTTTTTGCTACCTGCGTGACACATTCTAAGTAAGTCACGTCTCCATAACGGGTTAGGCCTGGCTATTGGCAGGCGGTTGGTCCAACCGTAGGCTATCTTCTGGCATCAGTTTGATGTCAGAAGAACTGATCCAGGTGCGCGCCCCCGCAATTACATGGACGCTTATCTGAGGTAGCAGCCATAAGTACAGATAAGAGG
>CAMQXE010000055.1 GCA_947038745.1 uncultured Propionibacteriaceae bacterium
CGCTCGACGCAGCCCCAGGGTGGCCAGGTCATCAAGGGCGGGATCATCTCGTCCGAGGCTCCGATTCACGTCTCCAACGTCCAGCACGTTGTCAAGGTTGAGGGCAAGGAAACTGTCACTCGCATTGGCTACAAGAAGGTCGATGTCAGCAAGAAGCGTCCCGACGGCTCGGAATACACCGTTGCCAAGTCTGTTCGCATCGCGAAGAAGACCGGGGAGGAGATCTAAATGGCTGAGAACACCACTCCGATGCATGAGCTACCGCGCTTGAAGAAGGTCTACCGCGAGGAGATCACCAAGAAGCTGAACGAGGAGTTCAACTACGAGAATGTCATGCAGATCCCAGGTCTGACCAAGATTGTGGTCAACATGGGTGTCGGCGAGGCTGCTCGTGACTCCAAGATCATCGATGGCGCGATCAAGGACATCACTGCTATCACCGGTCAGAAGCCGCAGGTCACCAAGGCACGTAAGTCCATCGCACAGTTCAAGCTGCGCGAAGGTCAGCCCATTGGTTGCCACGTAACGCTTCGCGGTGATCGTATGTGGGAGTTTGCTGATCGTTTGCTGACGCTGGCTTTGCCCCGTATCCGCGACTTCCGCGGTCTCAACAGCAACCAGTTCGATGGCCACGGCAACTTCACCTTTGGTCTCAACGAGCAGGTTATGTTCCACGAGATCGACCAGGACAAGATTGATCGTGTTCGTGGTATGGACATCACCTTCGTGACGTCTGCTAAGACTGACGCAGAGGGCCGTGCTCTCCTCGTCGCCCTCGGCTTCCCCTTCAAGGAGAAGGATGATCCGAAGGTCGCCAAGCGCAGCGGCACCATGATGGTTCGTAAGGGCAACAAGATGGTTGCCGTCCCCCGGAAGAAGAAGTAGGAGATAGGCAATGGCGAAGACAGCGCTTAAGGTCAAGCAGTCACGCAAGCCGAAGTTTGGCGTCCGCTCCTACACGCGGTGCCAGAAGTGTGGTCGACCGAAGTCGGTCTACCGCAAGTTCGGTCTGTGCCGTATCTGCCTGCGCACGATGGCACACGCTGGCGAACTGCCCGGCGTGACCAAGTCGTCCTGGTGAGTTAGCTCACCGCAAAAGTTCCCTAACGCGGTAGGTCCCATGTGGAAACCGCTGCGAGAAAGAAGGCTAATCAAGCCATGTCCATGACGGATCCAATCGCAGATATGCTTACGCGTCTGCGTAACGCTAATCAGGCGTACCACGATTCGACGTCGATGCCCAGCTCGAAGATCAAGGTAGGTATTGCCGAGATCCTCAAGCGTGAGGGTTACATCGCCGGTTTCGAGGTCGTCGAGGCAAAGGAGGGTGAGGTCGGTAAGACCCTTAAGCTCTCCCTCAAATACGGTAATCACCGTGAGCGTTCAATCGCTGGTGTGCGTCGTATCAGCAAGCCCGGTCTCCGCGTCTACGCGAAGTCGAATGAACTCCCCAAGGTCCTTGGTGGCCTCGGTATCGCGATCATCTCGACCTCGCAGGGCCTGTTGACCGATAAGGAAGCCAACCACAAGAGCGTCGGCGGCGAAGTTATCGCCTACGTCTGGTAACGACGGAAAGGAACAGGAACTATGTCGCGTATCGGCAGACTCCCCATCACTGTGCCGTCGAATGTCGAGATTAAGATCGACGGCCAGGACATTGAGGTTAAGGGCCCCAAGGGCACGCTCTCTATGACCGTTTCAGAACCCATTTCGGTGGCGAAGAACGATAGCGGCGAGCTTGAGGTCACCCGACCAAACGATGAGCGCAACTCGCGTTCATTGCACGGCCTTACTCGTACGCTCGTCAACAACATGGTCATCGGTGTTACCGAGGGCTATGAGAAGAAGCTCGAGATCGTAGGCGTTGGCTACCGCGTTACAGCCAAGAGCCCCAAGCAGCTCGACTTTGCACTGGGCTTTAGCCATCCAGTAGTCGTCGACGCCCCAGAAGGCATTGAGTTTGTTGTCGAGAACCAGACGCACTTCAGCGTCAAGGGCATCGATAAGCAGCTCGTTGGCGAGATCGCGGCTAATATCCGCAAGATTCGCAAGCCAGAGCCCTACAAGGGCAAGGGCGTTCGCTACGCTGGCGAGTTCGTCCGTCGCAAGCAGGGAAAGGCAGGTAAGTAGCCATGGGCATCTCTCTTGGGGTGCGCAAGAACCTCACGGACAAGACGGCTTCACGTCTTCGTCGTCAGGGTCGTGGGCGCAAGAAGATCTTCGGTTCTGCCGAGCGTCCTCGCCTCGTCGTGACTCGCTCTTCCCGTCACATGGTGGCTCAGGTTATCGACGACTACAAGGGCATTACCCTTGCGTCAGCTTCGACCATGGAGGCAGACCTGCGCAATTCGGATGCCGACAAGAGCGTCAAGGCCAAGCGCGTTGGCGAACTCGTCGCCGAGCGCGCTAAGGCTGCTGGCGTCGAGAAGGTCGTCTTTGACCGGGCTGGCAATCAATACCACGGCCGTGTTGCCGCGCTTGCTGATGGCGCGCGCGACAAGGGTCTGGACTTCTAGGCCTAGAGGAGAACACAGATGACTCAGAACACCACTGAGCGCCGCGGTAATGATCGTCGCGGTCGTGATGACCGTCGTGGCGGTCGCGATCGCCAGGAGGTCAAGTCCGACCTGATCGAGCGCGTCGTCACAATTAACCGCGTTGCCAAGGTCACCAAGGGTGGCAAGCGCTTCACATTCACTGCTCTCGTCATTGTTGGCGATGGCAAGGGTACCGTGGGCGTTGGTTACGGTAAGTCGCGTGAGGTTCCCTCCGCGATCGCTAAGGGCGTCGAGGACGCGAAGAAGCATTTCTTCACTGTTCCCCGCGTTCTCAACACCATTCCTCACCCGGTTCAGGGCGAGAAGGCGGCAGGCGTTGTTATGCTTCGCCCGGCTTCTCCTGGTACCGGTGTGATCGCTGGTGGCGCAGTTCGCGCCGTTCTCGAGTGTGCGGGCGTCAAGGACGTTCTCGCGAAGTCGCTCGGTTCGTCGAATGCAATCAACGTCGTTCACGCGACGGTCGCAGCTCTCCAGATGTTGGAAGAGCCCGAAGCGATTGCTGCTCGCCGTTCCAAGACTGTCGAGGACGTTACCCCGGCTGCACTGCTGAAGGCTCGCAAGGAGGGCGCCGCATAATGGCACGTCTCAAGGTGACTCAGATCAAGTCGGAAATTTCCGAGAAGAAGAACATGCGCGAGACCCTGCGTAGCCTCGGTCTCAAGCGCATCGGCGATGTTGTGGAGAAGGAGGATCGTCCCGAGTTCCGTGGGATGATCCACACCGTCCGCCACCTCGTCGAGGTCGAGGAGGTGGAGTGACACATGGCACTCAAGGTTCATCACTTGCGCCCGGCTCCCGGGGCTAAGCAGGATAAGATCCGCGTTGGCCGTGGTGAAGGTGGCAAGCGTGGTAAGACTGCGGGCCGCGGTACCAAGGGTACTGGTGCTCGTAACACCGTGCCTCAGCGCTTTGAAGGCGGTCAGATGCCGCTGCACATGCGTCTCCCGAAGCTGAGGGGTTTCCAGAATCCCTTCCGCGTCGAGTTCCAGGCAATCAACGTCGGCAAGCTGCAGGAACTTTTCCCGCAGGGTGGCGAGGTTACTGTCGAGAAGCTCGTCGAGCTAGGCGCAGTGCGCGACAACCACCTCGTCAAGGTTCTTGGCGACGGCGATCTCTCGGTCAAGCTGGAGGTCAAGGTTGATGCCTACTCCAAGTCGGCCAAGGAAAAGATTGAGAAGGCTGGCGGTTCCGTTTCAGGACGCTAAGCACTCGCAATAGACATAAGGGTGGCAGCCACTTCGGTGGCTGCCACCCTTACTATTACAGGGTTTCTGGAAGCTGCTCGATGAAGCGGTCTACTTCAGCCAAGAAGTAGTTGGAGGTAGTCCTAATGCTGTGTTTTGGGGGCCAAACAGGCTGGGTCTCGCGCTGGCGTTGGAGCGAAAAGCTGGGGCTAATGAGGATGATGTCGGGGGTTGGACGTCCGGCTGCTATCGCGCGGTCGGGTAGTTCTAGATATTCCCGGCAAAAGGTTGTGAACTCTGCTGGCTCATCAGTTTCACGGGCTAGCCACGTTCGAGCGACCAGTGCAGCATCCTTGCTATATAAAACACGGCAATAAGGTCTAGATAGATCCTCGGAGACTGTTATTGGCAGGGCATGGGTGAGCAGACGTGGCTTAAACTCTGCTGCACCGAAAAGATCATCAAGGTCTTCTGCGACATTGATTCCAGCAGGCATAGCATCAGCCCAACTAGCGGCGGCGATTAGCGCCTCAATTGCATGCCAAGTTCGTGGCTGGCTTAAATCTCCAGAGACTATTTCATGTAGTGGCGTATCGGCGCGGGCAAACTCACTTGCACGCGAGACGATAGCGTCAGCTATTGCCCTATCTTTACTGGCACATCCGATAGCTGAGGTAACTTCTGTGGCGCTAGTTGCATAAAGGTGGAGATCACTCACGTACTAAACCTATCGAGTTTGGTGTGCTTATGGGGGCAGTAGGCAACTAGGCTGGTGCTATGGCTATTCCAAGCGCAAATCGCACCCTCGTGATGGGGATCGTCAACGTCACCCCAGACTCCTTCTCTGATGGTGGAGACTATTTCACCCCGGACTCTGCTATCGCACATGCGCATCAGCTCATCAGTGAAGGGGCTGATCTTCTCGATATTGGCGGTGAATCGACTCGCCCAGGGTCGCAGCGTCCCAGCGAAGCTGAGGAACGCAACCGGGTTATTCCGGTTGTTGAAGCGCTTGCAGATACCGGTATCCCGGTGTCAGTAGACACTATGCGGGCTAGCGTTGCTGCGGCTGCCCTAGATGCGGGAGCGCACATCATTAACGACGTTTCTGGTGGGCTAGCTGACGGCGAGATGTTAGAGCTGATGGCGGAACGTAACAAGCCCTATATTGCGATGCATTGGCGTGGGCATGGATCGATTATGCAAAATGCCGATCATCTCAACTACGACGAGGTGGTCAGTGATGTTTACGGCGAATTGCAGCGCCGTGTTGAAGCCTGTATGGATGCCGGGATAAAGCCGGAGAACCTCATTCTTGACCCAGGCATTGGATTCTCTAAGACCGCAGAGCATAACTGGGAGATCCTGCGACAGTTGGATCTCTTGCAACGCCTGGATTTCCCGTTGCTGCTTGGCGTTTCACGCAAACGTTTCCTTGGCTCACTTCTGGCTCATGAAGGTATTGACCGCGAGCCTAAGAGCCGTGATGATGCCACGCTGGCTCTGACAGTGTTCTTTGCGCAGCAATCATGCTGGGCGGTTCGCACCCACACAGTTCGAGCACATCGCGATGCCATCGCTGTGGTGGAGCAGCTCCGCGGATGAGCGATCAGATTCAGCTTCGGGGTATCCAAGCATTCGGCTATCACGGGGTATATCCCGAGGAGAAAAGCACGGGGCAGCTATTTGTTGCGGACGTGTTGTTGAAGATAGACCTACGTCCGGCTGGACGCTCCGATGCGCTGGCTGACACGATTAACTATGCGGCGCTGGCTGAAGAGTTGGTTGCCATCATGGAAAATGGCTCACTTGATTTGATTGAGGCTTTAGCCCAGCGGCTAGCTCAGCACTGTCTCATCGATCAGCGGGTCACGGAGGTGGAGGTGACAGTGCATAAGCCGCAGGTGAAACTGGCTGTGCCAGTCAGCGATGTTTCGGTCACTATCCATCGGGCCCGATAATGCGCATTGTGTTGTCTCTGGGAAGCAATATGGGGGATCGAGTTACGCTTTTGGCGCAGGCTGTGGAGCAGATCAGCAAAATCCCAGGTACCGCGATAGCGTCCCAGTCGTCGAGCTATCTGTCGCAGCCATGGGGGAAAACTGATCAGGATTGTTTTATTAACCAAGTAGTTATTGTGGAAACCTGCCTAGATCCGCTGTCACTATTGCGGCAAACGCAGCAAATTGAAACAGAGCTTGGGCGAGTTCGCCACGAACGTTGGGGGCCTCGTACGGTAGATATTGATGTGATTGCTGCAGGCTCACTACAGCATCAGGATAAAGAGCTAACTTTGCCGCATCCTTATGCCCAGGAACGAGCTTTTGTTTTAGTTCCTTGGGCGGAGCTAGAACCGGAAGCAGAGCTATTTGGTTACGGGCCGATAGCTGATCTAGCCGCCAAGCTGATCAGACAGACTCCCCATGCATAAAAACGTCTAACGGATGTTGATCTGGACCAGCTTGTAGGAGCCGAGAGATTATCAGGGAAAGGTGATCATTGATGGCGACTGAACCACAAGGAAGCGTACGCCCAATATCAGTGCTGCAATTGGTGTGTTGGGCGGCAGTTGGTTTCACTGTCGGTGCGTGCGCCAAGATGATGACAGGAGCATGGTGGACAAGTCCATCTTTGGCGGGGACCTGGATCATGGTGGCAATCATGGTTATCGCGACGGTGATTGTTGCTGGTTTTGCTCGACACCGGAAGCGTACAACTACAACAAACGTATCTGTACAGCTAGCGGTAGCTTGGCTTAGCGTAGGGCTTGCTGCCATCGTTGGTGGAACATTCTTTGCTGGTCTTTTTCTTGGCTATGGAGCATTATCTTTACCAGGTTGGCAGACGCAACTAGGGCATGTGCGAATCGTGAATGCAGCAGTTGATCTAGTGCTTTGTGTGGCTTTAGCTGTAGCTGGGCATTATCTGGAACGACAATTACGGGTTCCTCCTGCGCCTGACCATGATGAAGATTCTCAAATTCTGGATTAATACATACCAAGGTGGAATACTGTTTTATAGTACTTAGTACTGTGATATTCCCAGTGCAACATTTCAACTTATAAAGGAGTGACCATGGCGCAGCGTGTCCATGTTGTTGTTGTTGATGATATTGATGGTTCGGACAACGCTGAGACCGTGCGGTTCGGCCTTGACGGCGTTGATTACGAAATCGATCTTGGCTCAGCCAATGCCGGTAAGCTCCGCGCTGATCTCCAGACCTGGGTTGCTAAGGCTCGCCGTGTTGGCGGTCGCAAGCAGATGAAGAAGACCGGCGCTGGCCGTACTCCTGCAGAGCTCGGTGCAATCCGTGACTGGGCTCGCAAGAGTGGCATGACGGTAAGCGATCGCGGTCGTATCTCTGCCGAGATCATCGCCAAGTACGACGCCGCAAACTAACTTTCAGTTTGCTCGACGCCCTCAGGCTTTCCTGAGGGCGTCGTTCATTCTGGGCGTTGAATTGAGTCTTGTACGCTCATGGCGTACGACGTTGCTGGCTATCTGCTTCGATTCCGGGGCGCTGGCGCATAAACTGGCCATCGGGAACATCAGCGTTTCCAAGGGGAGTAGTGCATGTTTGAGAGATTTACAGACCGGGCACGCCGGGTCATCGTTCTGGCTCAGGACGAGGCGCGGATGCTCAACCATAATTACATCGGCACAGAGCATCTGCTTCTGGGGCTGATTCATGAGGGTGAAGGAGTTGCGGCAAAGGCGCTGGATTCCTTGGGTATCACTCTGGAATCGGTGCGCACTCAGGTTGAAGACATCATCGGGCACGGGCCGCAATCACCTTCAGGACATATTCCATTTACCCCAAGGGCGAAGAAGGTGCTGGAGCTGTCCTTGCGCGAGGCGCTACAGCTGAACCACACCTATATCGGAACTGAACATATCTTGCTGGGCTTAGTCCGTGAGGGCGAAGGCGTTGCTGCGCAGGTA
>CAMQXE010000056.1 GCA_947038745.1 uncultured Propionibacteriaceae bacterium
CAGGCATCGCAGCCCTGGCAGCAGACCCCACCACCTTCGGCGTAATCTGTACTAAAGATTCTGTAGTGGCTCTTGGCACGATGCCGAGAGCCACTACTGCATTCCCTGCTCTCCTAGTCCTGCTGCACGCAGAAAGTAATAGCGTCGAAGATCGTCATAGAACTCGCCAGGGTCCCCCTCTGTCATAAACCGCCACGGAGTATCAAGGAAATACCCTTGCGTCGCCTCCAGCTCCTGCCAGGCCAGCTTTTCTTCGCCACAACCATGCAACGCACCAGCGAATTGATGCCTGCCCCAGTTCGTATGCAGCCCTGGAACTGCTTGAGACGACCCAATCCCTTGCCCATAGCTATCAAGGATGAGCTGACGGAACTCCTGGTAAGGCTCAAGAGAATGATTAGCTTCCACCATCAAGGACACGGCACCTGGAACCACAGCATAGACGTCGTGGCCTTCTGGGGCTTGCCTTACTAGAGCTACAGCGTGCTCAATCGCCTGAGCACATGACATCCTAGCCGCGCAATACCGCACCTGAGCCATTGCACAAACCGGGTCGAATGGATCAATCGCCTGCCACCCAGCAGCGGCTTCCCCAAGCAAGGACTCATCATTATCCTCAAAACCCGCGGCCTCCAAGACCCGCCAAGGCCATAGCGCGCTCGACCCCATAATTTCAATCGCCTGGTGAAGTAATTCCACTGCCCAGGACCGGTAGCTATCACCAGAGATCTGGGCAAATGCGTCCGTTTCTGTCTGGTCCAATGTCGCTTGCAGCAGCACCAAGGCATAGCGGATTTTAGCTAGTGCAGAATCAGGGTGCTCTCGCACCACTCGGGCCGCTACGTCAGCAGCCTGAGGTGCCAGATACAGATCAAGGATATTTTGTTCACCAGGTGGTAGCGAGCGAAAGTGCTGCTCTAGCTCGTCATAGCGCATAAGCCCGTCAAGCGAACGGGCTTTAAGCCCAGCCGCTAAGACCTGTGCAGGAGCATCAGTACGCGGTGGAAGCGAACGCAAAGCAAGCTCCTGATCCCGGGCAAGACGACGGACTGCGATAGCCGTCGGATTACCCGCTGGCACTGGCGGCAATATCTGCCAGACGACGTCAAGAGGATCATTCACTGTTCTATTGTCGCGCTCGCAGCCAGGTTGAACCAATAACACCAACTAGATAACAATTTTGCGACAGGTTGTCTAAAAGACTAGGCAGCTCGCGATTTAGCGAGAAAGATCAGTTCTTTAGTAGAAGATCCAAGGAGTCTGCCATGACCGCGCAACTACCCCAAGCTCCCGATAACGAGTCCACTGAATTAAAGCGAGCAATTAGCCCCAAGCTACTTTTGCTCTTCATCATCGGAGATATTCTCGGCACCGGCATCTACGCACTGACAGGTTCAGTCGCTAAGCAAGTTGGTGGCATGGTGTGGCTACCGTTCCTCGTCGCCTTCATCGTCGCGTTTATGACTGCTTTCTCCTACCTAGAACTTGTCACCAAGTACCCCCAAGCAGCCGGAGCCGCGTTGTATACGCACAAGGCATTTGGGATCAACTTCCTCACTTTCATGATCGCGTTCATCGTCATGTGTTCAGGTATTACCTCAGCAGCTACAGCTTCCCGCGCCTTCGCCGAAAACTTCCTCAAGGGCTTCCATATGGCTGAAAATCCGACAATGATCACGGTATTTGCGCTGTGCTTCATTGTGCTCGTGATGGCAGTTAATTTCATTGGCGTTGGTGAATCCGTCAAAGCAAACGTCGTGCTGACCTGCATTGAGATCTCCGGATTGCTACTTGTCATCGTTGTCGGTTTCATTGCTATGGCTCATGGCAACGCTGACTTCTCCCGAGCAATGATCTTCGAGACGCCCGGAGATAAGAATGGTTTTCTCGCAGTGACAGCAGCGACCTCGCTGGCATTCTTCGCCATGGTTGGGTTTGAAGACTCAGTGAATATGGCGGAGGAAACGCAGAATCCCAGCAAGACCTTCCCAAAGATCATGATTAGCGGCCTGCTTATCACCGGTTTTATTTACATGCTGGTATCGATCACTGCCGTTGCCATCATTCCTCCCGGTGAACTGTCCAAGACTGGCGCTACTCCGCTGCTGATGGTGGTGGAACAAGGCGCGCCGAATCTCCACTTCAAGACGATTTTCCCGTTCATCTCCATGTTTGCGGTAGCAAATACCGCACTGCTCAACATGATGATGGCTTCACGTTTGCTCTACGGCATGTCCAAAGAGCGCGTATTGCCGCCCGCCTTTGGGCTGGTCCATAAGACCCGCCGCACACCGTGGTTCTCGATTCTCTTCACGACGGCTTTGGCAGCCGCACTGATTCTCTTCGTCACGCAGGTTAAGGATCTTGGTGGCACGACGGCGCTGCTTCTCTTGATCGTGTTCACTGTGGCCAACGTCGCGGTGATCATCTTGCGCAAGGATAAGGTTCCGCATGAGCATTTCCATGCTCCCAAGGGACTGCCCATTGTCGCGGGAATCTGCACCTTCTATCTGGTTGGCCCCTGGACTGGCCGAGATACCAATCAGTACGTCATCGCCGGTGTACTCATTGCCATTGGTGTTGTCCTAGCACTGATTACTGAACTTATTAACCGCAAGGTTTACCACGCCAAGGCTGATTACGATCAGTTCGTCACCAGTGATTTTGATGACGACGTCGTGGGGTAAAGCCGTTACCAAGATTGCTGCGAGGGGCCCTACCATGGGGCCCCTCGCAGTGCATTTCAGGGCAGAAATAAATCAGTCAAGCAATGCGACACCATCGTCTTGCCAGAACATCGCGGGCACCGACTTGGCTGGCTGATCAAAGCCACCAACCTGCAAGCGATGCTTCTCAAGAATCCTCAGGCTCGTCACAATCAACACCTTCAATGCTGACGAGAACGAGCAGATGTTAGCTATCAACGATGCGCTCGGGTTCGGAGTAGACACCCTGAACGGTGAATGGATAGCTACTATCGCCGGGTCTTAGTCACACATCTTCACGAAAAGCTGATGCACGCGTACGTCGTCGGTCACCTCGGGGTGAAATGAGGTGGCAAGAAGATTGCCTTGCCGTACAGCGACGATGGGGTTTCCCTCTGCTGCTGAGCGCGCAAGCACCTCAACGCTCTCGCCAACAGATTCGACGTAGGGCGCGCGAATAAATACCGCGCGCACGGGCTCACCGTCGATGCTGGTAATGGCAATGTCTTCCTCGAAGGAATCCACCTGTCGGCCGAAGGCATTTCGACGAACGACCATATCGATGCCGCCGAATGTCGTCTGGCCCTTGTGCCGGTTGGCAAGTTCGCCAGCGAGCATGATCATGCCCGCGCATGAACCATAGACCGGGAACCCGGCAGCGATACGCTCGCGGATCGGTTCAGTCAGCCCAGCGATGTCACAGAGTTTGCCGATCGTCGTTGATTCCCCACCAGGGATCACCAGACCCGCCAAACCATCTAGCTCTGCCGGGCGGCGAACCGTGCGCACCGCTACCCCGCAGGCTTCCAGGGCGCGCGCGTGTTCACGCACGTCGCCCTGGACTGCAAGAACTCCGACGATCACCAGCCGCGCTCAGCCAGACGATGTGGCTGCGGGATTTCCTCGACATTGATGCCCACCATAGCCTCGCCCAAACCACGAGAAACATTGGCAATGACGTCAGGGTCATCAAAGTGCATCGTGGCCTGAACAATGGCCTTGGCGCGCTGCTCCGGGTTGCCCGACTTGAAGATACCCGAGCCGACGAATACGCCCTCAGCGCCCATCTGCATCATCATGGCCGCGTCAGCAGGAGTAGCAATGCCACCAGCAGTAAAGAGCACCACCGGGAGCTTGCCGGTCTTGGCGACCTCGACGACGAGATCGTAAGGCGCCTGCAGCTCCTTAGCGGCCACGTACAATTCATCCTCCGGCAACGAGGTAAGGCGACGAATCTCGTCACGGATGGTGCGCATGTGCGTCACAGCATTGGAGACATCGCCGGTGCCTGCTTCGCCCTTGGAGCGGATCATGGCCGCGCCTTCGGTGATCCGACGTAGCGCCTCGCCCAAGCAGGTCGCGCCGCACACAAACGGAACAGTGAAATCAAACTTGTTGATGTGGTTGGTGTAATCAGCAGGAGTCAGTACCTCAGACTCGTCGATGTAATCCACGCCCAAGGACTGCAACACCTGCGCCTCAACGAAGTGGCCATTGCGCGCGTTCGCCATGACGGGGATCGACACCGCCTTGATGATGCCGTCAATCATGTCCGGGTCAGACATACGCGAGACGCCGCCCTGGGCGCGAATGTCAGCAGGGACACGCTCCAACGCCATAACAGCAACCGCGCCGGCATCTTCTGCGATCTTGGCCTGCTCCGGGGTAACGACGTCCATAATGACGCCACCCTTGAGCATCTCTGCCATGCCACGCTTGACGCGGCCAGTGCCGACCGAAATATCTTGGCTCATGATGTTCTCCCAGTTGTAAAGAGATGTGCAGCAGGAACAATACACACGAAGATTTACCGTACTGACGTTGCCCCTAGCACTACTCCAGCTTATGCCCTAGAGCAGTACCAATATCTGGCCTGGTTGCTACTTCTTAGCACCGGGTACCGGAGCAAACGTAGCACCATACTTGGTGAGGAGTTCTTCACCACCATCTTCAGCAGTGAGCACCCATGCCCCACCGCGAGTGATCGCAATCGTGTGCTCCCAATGGCAAGCAACCGAACCGTCATTGGTTACCACTGTCCACTCATCGCTAAGCGTGCGATTTTCTGCTGATCCTAGAGTCACCATTGGCTCAATTGCGATGCATAAGCCCTCAATGAGCTTTATTCCGCGACCTGGACGTCCGAAGTTGGGAATGTCAGGATTCTGGTGCATTTCCGAGCCAATACCATGCCCGGTATAGTCCGCGACAATGCCGTAGTCGCCAGCAGCATCGATAGCGTCCTCAATGTTCGAGCTGATGTCAGAGAGCCGCCGTCCGGCTTGCGCCGTGGCAAGACCATGCCACATCGCATTGCGAGTAACCTCTGACAGCTTTGCAACCTCAGGCGCGACATTACCGACGATCACGCTTACCGCTGCATCACCATGCCAGCCATCAATGATGGCCCCAAAGTCGATGGATACCAAGTCTCCATCAACGAGCTTTCGCTCCCCTGGAATACCGTGAACGATCTCCTCATTAACCGAAATACAGGCCACCCCTGGGTAGGCCGGCATGCCCCAGCCCGCGCCATAGCCGAGGAATGATGACGTCGCTCCCCGCTGTGCTAGAACCTCACGGCCAACTGCATCAATCTCAGCAGTCGTTGTTCCGGAAACGCAGGCTTTAGACATTGCACTCAATGCCTCATGCACTACCAAGCCTGCTTTACGCATGATGAGGATCTGCTCGGGAGTTTTAATTTCTACGCCACGCATACCAAAAGCCACAATTACCTACTTCTTATTCGCAAGAAAAGAATCAAGTGAGTCAAAGATGCGTTTCTGTACCTCAGCAAGCGGGCCGACTCCATCAACCTCAACCAGATACTTTCGCTCGTTGCGGTAGTAGTCCAGCAAAGGTCTGGTCTCTGCCTCATAGATATCTTGACGCTTAGTGATAACCGCAGCGGTGTCATCTGTACGTCCATCAATCTTGGCACGCTCCGTAAGCCGTTGGATCAACGTCTCGCGCGGAACATGCAGATAGAGAACCGCATCAACATGCTGCCCCTGGTCATTAAGGAACTTCTTCAACGCGACTACCTGCGGCTTAGTGCGGGGATAGCCGTCTAGCAAGAAACCATTGACGCAGTCAGGCTGCGATAGTCGCTCAAAGACGATCTGCGAAGTAAGTTCGTCAGGAACGAAGTTCCCTTCGCTAATGAGAGCACCAATCTGCTCCCCCATCGGGGTACCAGACTTAACGATGTCCCGGAAAATCGCACCGGTAGAAATGGATGGGATACCGTAGTGGGCCGAGATTGCCGCGGACTGCGTCCCCTTACCAGCTCCTGGAGCTCCAATGATGAGTAGACGCATGTCCTTCACCCTTTCCTGGTTACTTGAGGAAGCCCTCGTAATGTCGCTGCTGTAGCTGGCTTTCGATCTGCTTGACCGTATCCAACCCGACACCGACCATGATCAGAATCGACGTACCACCGAAGGGGAACTTACCTTGAGCGCCAATGACGTAATACGCAAATGTCGGGATCAAGGCGATGAGACCCAGATAAAGCGCGCCCGGCGCCGTTAAACGCGAAAGCACGTGTGAGAGATAGTTCTCTGTCATGCGGCCTGCGCGGATACCGGGGATAAAACCACCGTACTTCTTCATGTTGTCCGAAATCTCTACCGGATCAAACGTGATCGATACATAGAAGTAGCAGAAGAACACAATGAGTAAGAAGTATGCAACGTTGTACCACAGCGAATCAGTGCCATTCTTCATGAAGTGCGCTGAGATCCACTTTGCCGCGGCAGTATTAGGAGCAAACTGCGAGTACAGCATGGGGATATAAAGCATCGACGAAGCAAAGATAACCGGGATGACGCCAGACTGATTCACCTTCAAGGGAATGTAGGTGGTCGAACCGCCAACGAGCCGACGCCCCACCATGCGCTTTGCGTACTGTACTGGGATTCGACGCTGTGCCTGCTCCATGAAAATAACAGCCAGCATGACCAATAGACCGATAGCAATGACGAGCAAGAAGATGACCCAGCCATGATCACGCGAAGACTGGCGCATTTGCTTGATGCCCCACAGCGAAGCTGGGAACTGTGCAGCGATCTGGGTGAAGATCATGATGGACATACCGTTGCCCACGCCGCGCTCAGTGATGAGCTCGCCCATCCACATCACGATTGACGTACCAGCGGTCATGGTGAGGATCATCACGATGATCGGGAAGATACGGGTGCTGTAGAGCACACCTGTACAACCACGGAAGAGCTGATCGTTAGCAGCAAGAGTGACGAAAGCCGTCGCATTTAGTACAGCGAGAACCAACGTGAGGTAGCGCGTGTACTGCGTGATCTTGGTCTGCCCAGCAGCGCCTTCCTTCTTCAATGCCTCTAGGTGAGGCACGACGACGGTAAGTAGCTGCAAGATAATCGAGCTGGTGATGTACGGCATGATGCCCAGCGCGAAGATCGCAAGCTGGAGCAACGCACCACCTGAGAACAGGTTGATCATTGAGTACAAACCGGCGGTATCACCCTGCTCGGCGATCTTGCGACATGCGTTGACCTGCTGGAGGTTAACGTTTGGGGCAGGGATCATCGAGCCGAGGCGGAAAACTGCGAGAACGAAGAGGGTGAACAGAATCTTCTTGCGCAGGTCCGGTGTGCGGAACGCATTGGCGAAGCCGGCGAGCACGCTGACCTTCTTTCCTTCGGCGGGCATGGACAAATAGGATACCGACGGCGGTATCTCGTTCAGCCTACCAAGTCCGCAAGCGAATAGAGAACTCCCTAGCCCCTAAGAATGAGATCCGCTAGTTTCTGAGGCTGATTTTGAGCCCAATGAACCTGCTCTTGTTCGGCCCAGAAATCCCAATGGGGACGAAAAACATCTCCATCGCGAGCTAATGCACGCTCTTT
>CAMQXE010000057.1 GCA_947038745.1 uncultured Propionibacteriaceae bacterium
ACGATCTGAATCTGTGCTGAACCATCGCGGAACTCACCAAATATGACGCCACCATGATGGCGAAGCGACACGAAACGTCCACTGATCCGGACCGCACACTGACTATCCCAATCTTGTTGTGTGAGTGAAGAAAGCTCTTGTGGACGCTTAACCCCAACAGGGAATGGATTATGCCCAGTTTCAGTCAAAGACAGAGTTCGGCGAATCCGGTGGGTGGACTGATCTGATCGTTTGATTGGGGCGATAGCTAACGCAGGAAGATCAGTGGCAAAGGTCTTAATCTCAGAAAGCGCTGCATCAGAAAACTCAGGCTGCGGTGGGGTACGTTTGCCGAGATAGCCTTCAGCGCGCGCAGCAGCAAGAAATACATAGGGTAGCGTCGAGACGCCGTCAAAACAGAGGAACCTCGGCACCCAGCTCGGCTGGTATTTCTGGTTACTGCGATAGAGCCGTTCAAGCTGGAAGAAGCGATCAAACCAAGTCAGCATCGAGGAGTTGAGCTTGTCGATCGGTGAAGCGCCGATACGATCCGCCTCAGCAAAAACCTGCCTCAGCATGGCAAAGTTCAAAGATATCTGACGAATACCTCGACGGCTGCAATGCGCAATCAGGTCTGTGACCATCAACTCGACTGAACCATTTGGGGCGTTGTGGCTGCGACGCATCGCATCCAGTGATAAGCCACTTCCCCCCCACGGAGCAAAGGTGAGTAGCGCAACTAAATGATCTTTCTGGTCCCGGCAACGAACAACCATGGTTTCTGGATCGGTGGCATCAGCGAGCCGTGATGAAGTCATGGAGAAGCCGCGTTCACAGCCTTGACGCCATTCATTACCCCAGAAATGGAGTTCTGCAAGTTCTGATGAACTTAGATCATGCTGACGCATGATCGTCGTAGTAAGCCCAGCACGTCGGGCACGATTGACCGATTGCCTTAGCGGAGTCATATCTGCACGGTCAAGAGTGAAAGACTCAGTTTGTATAACAGACTCGTCCCCCATCGCTAGCGCTTCAAGCCCAAACTTTGCGTAGGCTCTAGCGCCAGCTTCGGACGTCGAGATAACCGCAGGTACCCAGCCATTGAGCCGGGACATTTCCAGCCAATCGCGGATAGCTGCTGACCAGGAATCTGGGTTACCGATGGGGTCGCCAGCGGCTAAAGTGACAGGCCCTAAGACGCGGTAAGCAATGGCTGCTTGTCTATCTGGGGAGAAATGGAACGCCTTATCGCGTCGGGTTCCGAAGTAGCCCAGGGAATCTTGCTTGCCGTAACGAGCCAGCAAACGACGTACCTCGACCTCGTCAGCTTCATTCCATTCATAGCCACGTCGGGCTGAACGCATGAAAGCCCAGGTCGCAAGGATGAGAGTTGTTGCCATCATCACGCCAGTAATTTCAGGAACAAAGCGGAGATGACGCGGGACCATAGCGAGATCATCAAGTCCCATAGCCCAGAGGAAAGCATTGACTGCGATCTCCCCGTCAGGGGCACCAGTATCGCCAAAACGCCTAATCAGAATACGAGTAGTAACTGCCGTGAAGAGAAAGCCAACGGTGATTACGCCAAGTGAGACTAGCCAAGAACCTCGTTGCATCCGTCCTTTGAAGGACCCGCGGGCTAACCAGAAAATCACGAGAACTAGTGCGGAGACGATCAGCCCAGCGAGCTCAATAGCGAAGGGGTAAGGAGTCCTAGGTAACGTCAGACGCGGCTCAAAGACATCACAGACCGCCAGAAGCGACCATGCCACGCTCATTACTTCAAAACCAAAGACAACTAACCAAGCGGCTCGCTTGCGCCGGACCAAACCACCAGTGATCAGCACCATGAACACAGCAGTAACGAAAGATGTTGAGACTGGAACGCCGGTGAGGTTTAAGAAGAATTGAACGGGGTTAAAGGCGCGGCGACGCTGCCTGACCACTACCAATGCCATGGAGAGAACAGAGGCAAGAAGATATAGCGCGAGCACAACGGTGGTGGCGCGTCCGCAAGTGCGGCTGCGCATTTGTTCCGTATTGCAATGCTTCTCACCCATGGATTAGCCAGTCCCCTATACGATCTACATCATTAGCCCACAGTCTAGGGGGAAGGGCGTTCACTGTATGGGACTGACTAGTATTGGTTTCTGCGTCGCTACGGCGGCGTGTGCACTGATAAGTCTTGTCGTGGCTTGTTTCGTGGTACCTAGAAAACCGCAACAACGGTTTTTTGGCGTCAAACAAGCGCTGGCAGTACTTCTCAGCGTGGTTCTTTGCCTGATCGCGCTTTTTGCGGTCGTTAATAGAGCCAATGTCTGGTTTGGCCGGTTCAGCGATTTGACCGCGATGACTCCCCGCTCAGGTAATACGCCACAGGTGATCGCCCCTACTGCTTCAAGCGCACCGGCTAGCCCACGAGACTGGACCGCAGCAACGACTCCGCTTCAGCGCGACCCGCTGGGCAACCCCACAATCGGTGCGCAATTGGTTACCCATGATTCTGGAGCGTGGGCTGAGTTCACTTTGGCAGGGACAGCAAGCTCGGTATCCTCTCGGGTCCTGGTCTGGCTGCCACCAAGCTATGTAAGCCATCCTGATCAGCACTATCCGGTACTCATGGCCTTTGGTGGTTACCCGGGTGACCCAATTCATTACCGCGACAATATCGGGTTAGATAATCTCGTCCGTACCGCTACGGCCAATCACGAACTACGTGAGTCAATCATCGTCATTCCAGACGTCTACCCCGGAAAACTAGATTCTGAGTGTGTCGATGCTACTGCCACTGGCGGTAGTGCATGGGAGACCTGGGTCAGTGTTGATGTAGTCCAATGGGTGCAGACGAATCTACGTGCCATTGATGATCCCCAGGCGTGGGCAACAATGGGATTTTCTGCAGGCGGTTACTGCGCCGCGCTGCTGGGAGTACACCATTCCCACCAGTTCGGTCTGGCGATGAACTTATCTGGCTCGTATGCTCCGGTCTATACCGGCGGGCAACAGTGGACAGCTTCTGACGATCCCTACTATGACCTGGCAAAAGTAGTGATTGCTGATAAACCAGTGCTGAAGGTCTATGCCTCCTATGGCATCAACGATGCGCCGGTTAGGGGGTATGCCGAAGCGTTCTATACAGCGACGTCATCAGCGGTTAGCATCACGATGGCCCCAGTCGAGAACGCAGCGCACTCGCCAGCATCATGGGAGACTGCTATGGCTCCAGCTCTGACCTGGTGCGGAGCCAACAGCCCTTATTTCGCATTCCGCTAAAGGTTAAAGCTCTAGCCAGCTATCGATGTCGCGCAGCCATTGGTTCTTATCAGAATCGCAAGCCAAGGATGCTGTGATACTGCTGCGGGCAAGATCGGCTAGTTCACTATCACTAAAGCCAAGGCTGCGGGCCAACTCATACTGGTCAGTGAGCCGAGCCTGAAAAAGCAGTGGATCGTCGGCGCCCAGCGCTACTGTCGCGCCAGCATCAACGAGAGCGCGTAAGGGGATCTGCTCAGGGGAAGTGAATAAGCCCAGATGCAGATTCGACATGGGGCACAGCTCAAAAGCAATTCCAGCAGCAACAATACGTTCAAGTACGCGGGGGTCCTCGACCGCGCGGACACCGATCCGGGTCGGGCGGAGCATATCGAGGACTTCGACGATGTGATCTGGGCCGCGTAGCTCCCCAGCATGAGGCACCCCGGCAAGTCCTGCTTTACGTGCGATACGGAAAGCAACGTCCCAATCTGGGGTATGGCCTTCCTGCTCATCATTATTAAGGCCAAATCCGATAACCTCGCCGGGGCCAGTTCCAGCGTATCGAGCAGCTAAACGAGCAAGCGTTCTGGCTTCCAAAGGATTCTTAAGGCGGCTCGCGGCAACGATAATGCTGATACTCAATCCGGTAGCCTGCGCCTGGATACGAGCCTCATCGCAGATGATCTCCAGAGCCTGGATCAAGCCCCCAACGCTAGGCGCATACGAGGTGGGATCAACCTGGAGTTCCATACGCCGGGAGCCATCAGCAATATCATTGCGAGCCGCAGTCGCTACAACTGTGCGCAAAGCTGCCTCACCTACAACTGCGCGACGCGCGACGTCATAGCTTCGCTGAAAGCGGAACCAGCCACGTTTAGTTTGAGCTTCAGCGTGGAATGCTTCATCATCAATGAGCGCTTCAGGAAGAACTAAACCTTGATGATGAGCAAGATCTAGTAATGTCGCGACATCGAGAGAGCCAGTGAAATGGAGATGGAGATGAGCCTTCGGCAACAGCCGGAGCTCTCGCTGCTTCGTCGTCATCTGGGCCCTCCTTTTATTGCCACAAGCCTAGCTGCGTGAGATTACCGAACTGATGATGGTTCGAGATTTCACCATAGATCGTGTTTGATGGTGAGGTGGCTCATTCAAAATCGGTGCGTATCGGCGTTTCTTCTCCTAATTTTGTGCGATTTTGGTCTGGGCAGACTGTTGCTGTTTTTGGGATGCGACTTGGAACTATCGCTTTACCAGTCATCGCCGTGCAACTCCTATCAGCTTCGGAAAAACAAGTGGGATACCTGGGAGCTTTCGCAACCGTAGCGTTCTTACTTATTGGGCTCCCGGCCGGAGCCTGGGTGGATCGGTGGCTCAAACGTCCCACCATGATGATCGCTAATCTGGTTCGGAGCTTGGCCGCCATGCTCATTCCAGTGCTCTATCTTCTCGACCGGTTGCAGATCTGGCATCTCTATCTTGTGGCTTCTGTCATCGGCCTAGCCACCGTATTTTTCGACGTCGCATACCAGTCGTATCTCCCGATATTGGTACCTAAAGAGCAGATCGGGACAGCTAACTCGCGGATGGAAGCAACTGCCCAATTAGCTATGACGGCAGGCCCAGCATTAGGCGGGCTGCTACTGAAGGTGGTATCTGCACCGCTACTGCTCCTCGGCACTGGTCTTGGGTATCTGTTCTCATTCGTCGCAACCTGGCGAACCGTCGATAATGAGCAACATCAGCGAGTACCTGACACAGGCCAAGGTCTATGGAGCGACGTCAAGCAGGGTCTAGCTTTTAGCGTGCGAAATCCAGTAGTGAGCCGGATCATTTGGGGCAATGCGATCTCAGCGACCGGAAGCACAATGTTGTTCACACTCTTGCCCGTGCTGGTTTTGCGGACCTTGGGCATGGACGGGTTCACCTATGGCCTGATTATGACGGCGGGAGCAGTAGGCGGAGTTGTGGGCGCGATGCTGACTAGCCGCTTACTACGCAGATTTTCTGAAGGTTCGTTGATTCCGTTTGCGCTATTTATGACGACGGCTGCCACCATCATCTTGCCAGCAGCGGCTTACCTCCACGGACGGATATGGCAAGCCGGACTGCTCATGGTGGGCATGGCCGTCATGAATCTATTTTCGCTCATCTACAACATTGCTCAGGTATCGCTGCGGCAGCGGCTTTGCCCCAGGGAATTGCTCGGCCGAATGAATGCGTCGATCCGGTGGATTGTCTGGGGGTTGTGGCCGCTGGCTTCCTTAGCTGCCGGTTGGCTTGGTGAGCATTGGGGGCTCATGCCTACCCTATGGTTAGGTGCAGGGTCGTCGGTGTTAGCAGTGCTTTCACAATTGCGTATGGGACATGCAATCAGCGCTGTGGAACGTAGCGCGCCCGAGCACTAGAGCTGACTGACCGCGCTACTGATAATGGTGTGGGCGACACTGTCTTTGCTGCCCTGATCGCGGCCCCAAACGCCAGCGTTATCAAGGATGACAACGTTAGTATCGGGGGCCTGGAAGATGGCACCGCCACTGACATTGTTCGCGACTAAGACGTCACAGCCCTTGCGCTGCCGCTTAGCCTGTGCGCGGCTAATAAGCTCGTCCTCGGTCGCGGTGGTCTCGGCAGCAAAGCCGACGATGACCTGTTCGCGTTGGCGGGAATGGCATAGCGTCTGGAGAATATCTGGCGTGGTGGTGAACTCAATGTTTAAGGTCTGCCCTGAAAGCGCTTCTTTCGTGATCTTCGCCGCGTTTGGGTGGGCTGGGGTGAAATCTGCAGGAGCCGCAGCCATGATGATGATGTCAGCGCTGGGGGCATGAGCAAGCATTGCGGTGAGTAGTTCTTGCGTCGTCGCAGCCGTGACGACCTCGACGCCAGCAGGATTAGGTAATGCGCAATGGGCCTGAACTAGCGTTACCTGAGCGCCGCGGAGGTGGGCCGCGCGAGCCAGTGCGTACCCCATGAGCCCTGATGAGTTATTACCCAGGAATCGGACCGGATCAAGTTGCTCGCGGGTTCCGCCTGCGCTGATGAGGACCTGTTTTCCACTCAGATCACAGTTAATTATTTCTGGATTATTTAGGGCTGCGAGAGAGGTTGCGACGATCTCCTCTGGATCAGGAAGACGCCCGGGGCCGCAATCTGGTCCAGTCAGTTCTCCGTCGGCGGGATCAACGACCGCTATCCCCCGGTTACGCAAAGTTTCGACATTGGCTTGGGTAGCGGCATTGGTCCACATTGCAGTGTGCATAGCGGGCCACAGTACGACCGGGCAGGTAGCCATGAGCAAGGTAGTGGTGAGTAGATCATCGGCTCGGCCTTGAGCGGTGCGGGCAAGTATGTCAGCAGTAGCTGGGGCAACGATTACGAGATCCGCTTCGTGGCCTAGTCGCACATGCTCAACGGTCTCAGGGGCGTCAAAAACCCCGGTGTGTACGGGCTTGCTTGATAAGGCTTCCCACGTAGCTTTACCGACGAACTCAAGGGCGGCACTAGTGGGAACGACGGTAACGTCATGTCCAGCTTTACGTAGTCGGCGTAGCACGTCGCAGGCTTTGTAAGCAGCGATTCCACCTGATACTCCCAAGACGATCTTCGCCATCATCTGCTCCTTGGCTCAACATTTGTCACGTTTTACCCTACTCCTGTCCTATATGTGTCCCGCACCACCCGTTATAGAGAGAGCAAAGGTGTTTGCACCCAGTTTTTGGCCTCAAATCCGGCGGTCTGGCACATAAGATGGCAATATGCTGACCCAAATCCAGGCCACAATTGCCGCCCTTCCATACCTAGTTCCGGGATTGATGGGAGCGGTGATGGTGGCGGGTGTTGTTTTCTGGGCTGTCCCCCGGCATAAGCTTGCGACTGCTCTTTTCGCCTGCTGGTTTGCGCTTATGGCGATCCTTGCCGTTGATCCTCATGGTGGAACTGTTCGCCACGGTTGCACGCTTACGACGTGGATTCCGCTGGAGCCAAGCCGCTGGTTTGAGCAGTCCTCAGACTCGCTCAATATCTGGGTCTTCGTCATCTTTGGACTGCTTTTTCCGTGGACCTATCGACGCTGGCAGCTCTTGGGCGCTGTCATTGCTTTTCCTCTTGCTATCGAGATCGTGCAAAGGTTCTTGTCACGAGATTGCTCCAGCTTTGATGTGGTCAATAACTGGACTGGTATTGCTCTTGGACTGGCAGTGAGCCTACTGATCCGATGGCTAACTGGGCGACGGGGCTAGGACCTACTCCGCATCGAACGCGTTCTGTCACTGGTCACATTCGATCTTCCAAATACCATTATTGAGCGCTACCGTGCGTCATTGAGCGGTGGCTTCACGAAC
>CAMQXE010000058.1 GCA_947038745.1 uncultured Propionibacteriaceae bacterium
ATCTTCGGCAGTTTGTGCTGTGCCGACGTAGCGCAAGTACTGCCCGACATGCTCGGCACAATTGCGTGCTAGCTGACGCCACCCAGACTTTAGTTGCTCAAGTTCCTCAGCCGTATCAGGGGAACGATCCGAACTCACTAAGGACTTAACCGTCAGATCCTCATCGGCGCCCCGGCAATTAACCGGAGTCGATCCACCGGTACCCCGGACATCAAAACCAATCAGGTCGTATTGTTCTAGCCCTACCCAATGCTGGCTTCCCGGCGTTGCCAGCCCAGAGTAGCCAGGCCCGCCAGGATTAAAGAACACCGATCCAAGCACCGGAGATTTTTCAGCCCGACGTCGAGATACCTTCACGGTGATAGCCCGACCGTCTGGTGTGGCGTAATCCATCGGCGCAATAACGCTGGCGCACTCTCCCTCCGGGCATGATGCCCACACAAGACTCTGAGCGTAATACTTAGCCAAACCCGGTGATCCTGCTGGCGCAGTAGTCATCCCGTCAATGGCGCGATCTGCTAGCGGTAAGTCCGTTTGGCGATCAGGCTGAGTACCCTCGACTAACGCTGACTGCGGCATCGTTGCCGAATGCGGGGCTGGGATCGTTGGGCGCCCAGGTGAAGCAAGAATTGCTGGCCTGGTCGGCGTGCTCTGTGAGGCAGGTAGTGGCACAACGAAATGAGCTGAACACCCCGTCAGCAGGAGAGCCAGCGTTATAGCCCACAGACCTTTTCGCACGCTGCCACCTTACAATCTTGGATATAACAATGCGGCGACGATCACTGTAGTGGTCGCCGCCGCATTATTAGTTGTTTACGTTATAGGTAATCGCCAGACAGCTTGGCAGCTTTACGCTCCGCACGACGGTTACGGAACATTGCGTCGAAAGCCCATCCGCCCGAACCTAGGAAGAGGAATACCAAACCGACAGCGGCTAGCAGCAATTCCAACTCACCAACGAAACCCATTTGCCCCGCTTGGAATGGATTTTTCTTGCCCCACAGGAAGAAGACCAACATGCCTACTTCAATTGCCATGAGCAAGATACCGGCAAAGCGAGTAGCGAACCCAAGCAAGAAGAAGACCGCAGCCACGATCTCAGCAATACCTAGACCCCAACCCCAGTAGTTAGACTGCGGCAAGATCGAGTTAGCGAACATCTGGTTTGTTGCGGCAAGATCAGTGAGATGCTGCCAACCACGGACACCTAAAATTGCGGCTGTGACGAGACGGAGCACCGTGAATGATAGGGCGCCATTCCACCGGTCTGTCGTGCGCTTGGGCTTAGCCAGTTCATGGTCAGAGAAAGCAGCCATCGGCGCTGGAGCAGGCGCGACAACACCTAGACGCTTATTGCGCTCTTCGCGCTCGGCTGCACGATCACGAATCGAGGGTTCTACTGGGGCCATGATCTGGGTCGGCTCTCCTCCGACAGCCTGAGCCGCAGGCATGGCGATGGTCTTTTCGGTCTGGGCTTCGGGCTGGTTCTCGGTCACGACATCCTCCTTCAACATAAAAGTCAGTTCCAGTATCCCCGTTTTAGCTGATATTTAAAGGAAATGACACGCATCAGCCCCGAATCAAGCGCCCCGCCCCAAAGAAATCATCATCGATTCCACAGCCAATAACTGCGCGACATTAGCTGCTAATGCCGAACGACAAGCAATGATGGCATCAATCCGTCGAATAGTTTGTTCCGCCGTAGTGCGGTAGGCCGTTTCGCTCAGCACAGCATGATGATCGCTATTGATCAGTTCCGGATCAACCTGCGTCTGCAACGCGACCACATCTCGGTAATAGGCCGTAAGCTCAACCAAAACCCGATCAATAGCGTCTCGCTCTAATCGCGTCCGACGCGCTTTCTGCTGCTGCTCAAGATCCTTTTTAGCCCCAGCAGTGTTCTTGGGTTTAGCTCCCTTAGTACCAAAACCCAGTGCCCGATCAAGCTCCTCATTTTCTGCCTGCTCTAAGCCTTGGGAGATACTCGCAGCTTCCTCTTTTGCGTTACTCACAACCTGCCCAGCAGCTTCCAAACAAGCACCTAACGATGTCAGCCGCGTGGGAATTGCAAGAATCGCTGCTCGCTTATCACGAGCATCTTGGCTACGAGCTAGTGCCCTGGCACGCCCAACATGGCCTTGTGCAGCCCGAGCAGCTACCGCAGCGGCTACAGGATCCATGCCATCTCGTTGCACCAGTAGACGTTCAATATCAGCAACCGCAGGCGTCACAAGATTTAGCTGACGGCATCGTGAACGGATAGTGATAATGACATCTTCTGGCGTAGGCGCACACAAAATCCATACCGTGCGTGGAGCAGGTTCCTCGATAGCTTTCAGCAGAGCATCGGCAGCCCGATCAGTCATACGATCAGCATCTTCAATCACGATGAGCTGATAGCGCTTCAGCGTCGGGCTCATTGATGCACGACGGACTAAATCACGTACCGAGTCAATACCAATCGACAGCTCTTCTGTCCGCATCAAGGTGACGTCTGGGTGCGCTCCTGAAAGCGCAGTTCGGCAGGCCTGGCACTCGCCACAACCGCCCTCAGAACACTGCAATGCGGCAGCAAAAGCCTTAGCTGCATTGCTCCGCCCTGATCCTGCCGGGCCGGTGATAAGCCACGCATGCGACATCGCATGGGCCGCGCCAGCGACGCCAGCCTGTAACGTAGCGACAGCCCGCTGCTGACCAATCAACTCATCCCATACAGTCACAGTTACATCCTGCCGTATTGCACTGACATTTGTGGCTAGAGCAGCGTTGTTACCCGGTGACGGATAGCCGCAGCCAACCCAGAAATCGAATCTGATCTGGCCCCTAAGACCAGATAACGGGCTGGATCGCGCTCGGCAAGTTCAAGGAACCAGGCGCGAACTCGCTCATGGAAATCAGCTCCAGCCAATTCCATGCGGTCCTTATCAGTCTTGGTTTCCACAGCCAGTGTCGGTTCGACGTCAAGAACAACCGTCAAGTCTGGAACCAATCCCGAAACTCCCCAGTCAATGAGTGAGCGCACCTGATCAACATCAAGGGCCCGCCCAGCGCCTTGGTAAGCCAGCATGGAATCAACGTAGCGATCGGAGATTACCCACGCCCCTCGTTCGAGCGCTGGAAGGATCACCTCATCGACGTGTTGAGCCTTATCCGCGATAAACAGCAGTGCTTCAGCTCGTGGAGTGAGCTGACCTGTTTGGGGGCTGAGCAAGATCTCCCGGATCTTAGCCCCCGCTGCGGTCCCACCTGGCTGACGGGTAACAACAACCTCAATGCCCTGTTCGGTCAGCCACTGAGCCAGTAGTGGCACTTGGGTGCTCTTACCGGCCCCGTCGCCACCCTCAAAAACGATGAAGGTGCCCCGGTTGGGTATCTGTTCAGCGGTTGCATCCACGATTATCTCCACCCGTATTACTTGGCAGTTTTCTTTGTCGTGGTCTTCTTTGCTGGTGCTGCCTTCTTCGTTGTTGCCTTCTTCACCGTGCGTTTGCGTGGCGTGGCTGGCCCCTTGGCACGCTTCTCGGCAAGCAACTCAGCAGCCCGCTCGATCGTCATCGCCTCAACCGAATCATCTTTACGCAAAGTCGCGTTATATTCGCCATCAGTTACATATGCACCAAAGCGTCCATCTTTAATGACGACTGGCTTGCCCGTTGCCGGATCTTCGCCAAGCTCACGTAACGGGCCTGCTGCTGCAGCCCGACCACGTTGCTTCGGCTGAGCATAAATCGCCTTTGCTTCTTCAAGTGTGATGGTGAACAGAGCCTGCTCGCTCGGCAATGTGCGCGAATCCGTCCCCTTCTTCAAGTACGGTCCGTAGCGACCATTTTGCGCGGTGATGGTTACTCCATCATCATCGCCCAAGGTACGCGGCAAGCTCAGCAACTGCGTTGCTTGCTCCAACGTCACGGTCTGCAAGGACATATCTTTGAACAAGCTCCCGGTCTTCGCCTTAGCAGTGCTGCCTTCGGGCAAAATCTCGGTGACGTAGGGCCCAAATCGGCCAGCGCGCGCAACAATCGTCAAACCTGTTTCCGGGTCGGTTCCAAGCGTGCGCTCCTCCCCCATCGGATTAGCCAACAGCTCCTTGGCCTTAGCCAAAGTCAGCTCCTCAGGGGGCAAGGTGTCATCGACATTTGCGCGATTATCTGAGCCATCTTCGACGTAGGTGCCATAGCGACCAACGCGCACAACGACGCCGTCGCCAAGCTCAAACGTTGAAATTGCGCGAGCGTCAATATCGCCTAGATCAGTTACCGCATCATGCAGACCTTCACGCGCATCAGAGCCGTAATAAAAGTCCTTCAAGGTCTGGAGCCGCTGCGCATCGCCCTTGGCGATATCGTCAAGAATCTCCTCGACCGATGCCGTGAAATCGTAATCGACTAGGTGAGTGAAATGCTCTTCTAGTAAGTTCGTCACAGCGAATGCCAGCCAGGTCGGGACCAGTGCCGAACCCTTCTTAAAGACGTAGTCGCGCGCAGTAATCGTGCGAATAATGCTGGCATAGGTTGATGGACGGCCAATGTCGAGATCTTCAAGTTTGGCTACCAAACTCGCCTCGGTGTAACGGGCCGGTGGCTTGGTTGCGTGAGTTTCCATTGCAACCTTCAACGCCGCCAACAACTGCCCCTCGGCCAGCTTCGGAATCCGCGCTGACTGCTCATCTTCAGGCTCGTCAAGAGACTCGTCGTAGGCCTTCAAGAAACCAGGGAAGGTGATCGTCGAACCTGAAGCTGAGAAGTTCACCGGCTCACTGCCAGCCTCAGCCGACAACCGCACCGACATAGTCAAACCCTCAGCATCAGCCATCTGCGATGCAACCGTGCGCATCCAGATCAACTCATACAACCGGAATTGATCTCCCGTAAGACCGGTCACCTTGGGAGCCTTGAAATGCTCACCCGCTGGGCGAATTGCCTCGTGGGCTTCTTGGGCATTCTTCACCTTGGAGGTGTAGACCCGAGCCTTGGCCGGTAAGTAACGCTCGCCATATAGCGTGACGACGGCCTCGCGGGCAGCGTTGAGCGCTGTCACAGACAACGTAACCGAATCGGTACGCATATAGGTGATGAAGCCACGCTCATAAAGTTCCTGTGCGACACTCATCGTGCGCTGCGCGGTGAATCCCAACTTGCGGGCAGCTTCCTGCTGCAACGTCGTCGTACGGAACGGAGCAAATGGCTTACGAGTAAAGGGCTTCGATTCCACCCCATCGACGCAGAAATCACAGCCCGCGAGCGCCTCGGCCAAATTCGCCGCCTGGCTCTCGTCTAAGACCACCGCATTCTTCGCGGTAAGCACACCTTTAGCGTTGAAATCCTTGCCGGTTGCTACCTTCTTACCGCCAACATGGGTAAGTCGTGCGGCAAACGTCTGAGGTTCAGCTTGGGCACCGGCATCTAAGGTGGCCACCAGATCAGCAAATTGCGCGACGGTGAACGCCATTCGCTCTCGCTCGCGATCCACAACTAAACGGGTCGCTACCGACTGTACCCGGCCTGCCGACAACTTCGGCATGACCTTCTTCCACAACACCGGCGACACTTCGTAGCCGTAGAGACGGTCGAGAATACGTCGAGTCTCTTGCGCATCAACCAAAGCATAATCCAGCTCACGGGGGTTCTTCACCGCGTTCTGGATCGCTTGGGGCGTGATCTCGACGAACTCCATCCGCTTCACCGGAACCGATGGCTTTAACTCCTGCAGCAGGTGCCAGGCAATAGCCTCCCCTTCGCGGTCGTTATCTGTCGCGAGGATGAGTTCATCAACGTGCTTAAGTTTTTCTTTAAGAGTCTTGAGCGTGGCCTTCTTATCTGCGCTGACCACGTAGAGCGGAGTGAAATCATGCTCAACATCGATGCCGGTCCGCGCCCAAGGTTGCCCCTTGTACTTCGCTGGGACTTCGCTAGCTCCTGTCGGAAGATCGCGGATATGTCCACGCGATGATTCGACGATGTAGCCATCGCCCAAGTACGACGCAATGCTTTGCACCTTTGTCGGAGACTCCACGATGACCAGGGTCGTCACGCCTTGAGACCTTTCTCTATTCACTGCGCTTACTACGCAGTACTCGGGCTAGCGTACGCCACCACACCTCAAGATCAAGGAGCAGTGACCACAATTCCAGCACAAACCGCGTGCCGGACCTCATCAAGGAGCTGATCGCGGACACTTGGGAGGTCTTGCTCTAGCAATTCCAGCACTGCATCAACTAACGCTCCAAGGGGGATCTGCCCGTCGCAATTTTCCAACACCGCGGCCAAACCCGTTGAGGCTAAAACATAACGATTAAAACCCATACGTGTCTTGAACACGATGTGGCGTGGATCATCATCGCCTGGGGTGTAGCAACGTTCCTCATCGACATGGGCAGACACAGAGTAACAACGTTGCTCAAAGTCAGAGCTAGCGACAACGTCTAGAGCCTCGCGATATTGCGCGTAGGCCGGGCCAACTGGCTGAGCAACAGTATTCGGCCATGATTCAAGACGAACCACTGGCTCGCGCTGCTGGCCTTGAGCAGGGCGACGAACCCAGATCCAGCCCAATCCGACTTCGGTAATGCCGAGCTCAGCAAAATAATCCAGCCATTGCTCGTATTTGGCCGAGTAGTGTTCAGTCCCCAGCAGACCCGCATCGGCCAGCCACATTTCGATGTATTCATAGGCACTCAGACGTTCCCGTTCGAGCACCAGAACATCGCAGCCTGCCGCAATGGCTTGCTGCACCAGATGTAGTGGCATGCCGTTGGGGTCTTGTGCTGAAGTTCGCCACGACCCCAAGACCTGCAATACGCCGCCAGGGTTAAGGTGGGCCACACCACCGTCGATGACTGCACGAACGAGATCGTCAGCGCGCATATCTCCTTCGCGATAGGTCAGCTTTTCCCCTTCTCGGCTCGGCGGAGCCATGACGTAGGGCGGGTTAGAGACGATGAGATCAAAACGCTCGTCACGAACAGGCTCGTAGAGCGAACCTTCACGAGTTTCAATATCGATGCCATTGAGGGCGAAGGTTAGCCGAGTCAGCTCACAGGCGCGGGGGTTGAGATCGGTAGCTATGACGCGCTGTGCATGGGCTGCTAAATGCAGTGATTGAATACCGCAACCGCAGCCCAGATCCAACGCGGTACCGACCTTCGTGCGGTCAATGAGTTGGGCTAGCGTCGTAGAAGCAGGGCTCGCACCGAGTACGTAATCTGGGCGGACTGGTTGCTGGATTCCATCGAGGTTGGGCGCCTGATCACTCACAAGATAGCCAGTGGCACCGTCGTCTGGGCTGGCGTAGGGCCGGATATCTACGCGAGCACGCACGGAGTCAGCACCCAGCGTTTCTAAAATTTCTGGTAGCTGCTCGGGCGTTCCCAATGCAGCAGCGACAGCTTGCGCGGGCTGGGGTTGTTGCAAGATAAATAGCCGAATCAACGTTGCAAGCGCATCGTCACGGCCGCGCAGAGCCAATGTCGCGGGAAGAGTTTGGTTACGTAGCAGCGCT